>JAPKCE010000239.1 GCA_028823075.1 Myxococcota bacterium | reverse complement strand
ACGATCCGGACAGGTGCAGAGCGAAAACTCGACTTCATTAAAATGTGCCTCTTCGTCTTCGCGAAGCAAGGAACCGGCACGTAAAACCGCAAGCACCTCACCGTTGGGAGCGCGTAGTGTGGCGCTTGCCTGGCCGGCTTCGACGCGCCCCTTCCCAACACTCAAGACCTGACATTCGAGCCACAGGCCCTTGCTGACAGAACGCACAGAGCCGGTGAGGGTTAGCGTGCCCAGGACAGGTCGGTAATCTGCTCGATCAGAATAATACTCATTGCCATCGTGTACTAACCGAACAGAGCCTTGTGCCGACCAACGCCCATCGTTTGCAACGCTAAGTGTCTCGGCCTCAACCTGTAGACTCGCTGTCCCGAGAGCGGTCAAAAGGAGCAGACTTAACATCACGGTCGAACCGGGGAGTGCGGAGGTTTATCGCAAACGGAGTTCGACGCCGGAGACGGTTCGCAGAAGATCAAACGTGACGCCTTCCTCATGCCGCAGCTCCACTTTCAAGCCCTGCCGGGTCTGGCCGGGGAGGATGCTCAGAACCATGCCGCCAAAGAGGCTTGTGTCGAGGGCACGCAGACGTTTGCCTGTCGCCGACACCCCCGGCAAGGTTAACACGCTTCGCCCTTTACTGACGCGCCGCAACTTCGGTTCGCTGTTACCACCAAAACGGACGAGCACACGCTCCGGGCCGATGGGACGATAGCCGATGCGCTCGAAGCGGCCGCGCTGTACGGGCGGCCCGCCACCGAAACCTGCCCTTGGCTGTGCATCACTGAGTACTTTTCTCGCTCCCCGCGGCTTCGCCTCGGCAACGAGCACGGGCTCCGCAACCACAACCTTTCGCAGCTCGGATTTAACCGAGACTTTGGCGCGGGCGATACGAGTCTGTTCTGTTTTCTTGTTCAGGGCAGTCGCTAGGCTTTGTTGCGCTTTGCGCTGCCGCTGAAGCCGCGCCAGCAGGGCTTTGTATTTCTTGAGCCCTTTCCCAGCTTGAGCGAGGGCTGCTGTGGCTTTGGCGACCTCAGCGTCGAGATGAGCCACGCGTTGTTGTTCTCCATCAATAGCGCTAGCGAGTACGCTTTTGCGCTGGGTCAGAGGTTTCAACTTCGTCTTTAACGTTGCGAGAACCCCCCGCAACACACTGCTTTTCTGGCTGAGTTCGCGAGCTCGTGCGCGCAACTCTATCTCTTCGGCGGATGCCGACTTGATCGAAGCCTGAGTCGCTTTGGCCTGGGATCGCAGACGTCCGTTTTCTGCTTCGGTTTTATTGATTCTTTTCTCTGTGGAAGCGCTGCGCTTGGCCGCCAAAAGCAAGGATTTATCCAGGGCTTTGCGCTGAGTGAGGGAGCGCTTTTGTTCCTGCTGCTTATGCTTCAAAGCACTGCGCGCCTTGGCATAGCTAGCTTGGAGCTTATCGGCCTTGACCTGGCGCGATGAGATGCTCGCCTGAAGAGTCTTCAAGCTGCTATCGAGCTTCTCACCCAAACCTTCGATCCGCGTCAGGTCGACACGACGTCCAACGATATTTTTAGTCACTTTGCGCAGTGATTTTTGGTTCTTTTTTCTGTCGCTTGCGAGACTAACGAGCGCTTGTTCGCCGGATTTTACCCGCTTGTTGAGCTGACGCAGTTCGGCGCTCTCTTTACTGAGTTCCCGCAGGTTCGTCTCAACATCTGCTCGCAACCCGACCTCGGTCTGAACCAAGCGCTCGCGCTCTCGTCCCTGCTTGCCCGTGGTGCGCCGCAAGGCAGAAAGTTGAGTTTTGAGCGTTTCTTGTTGTCGTAGGAGGCGATCAATTTCGCTGCGGCGCGCTTCAAGCTCAGCTGCCCCTTTAACTTGCTCCAGCAAAGCTCCTGCTTGCTTACGCTCTAACGCAGTGACCTCGCCTCGAACCTGTGCCTGGGTCGCTTCGACAGCCAGCAGAGCATGCGCAGCTTTCCCCTCGGCCTGGCGACGGGCTCGTTCTGCATCGGCGACGCTCCGGTCCTTGGCGACTAAGTTGCGGTCGAGTCGATTGACCTTAGCGAGAGCGTCACTGAGGCGGCGCGCCAGGCGCTCAATCTCTTCCTCTTTCGCGGTCAACTGCTCGCTGACTTTGCTGTGGACCCCTTGAAGACTGTGCAGCTTTTTTTGCAGGCGGCTAGCTAGGGCTTGCTGAACGGCGGGACGTGCACCGGCAGGGCCGAAGGCTTTCGCCACCGCGCTCGAACGGGGCAGAATGACATGTATACCTTGAGCAGCAGCCAGTAACTGGGGTTCCAAGCGCGGCGGTAACGTCAAACGGATGCGCAGTAATCGAGTACGCCTACCGACATGCTCACTCAACTCCAGGCGCACATCCTTCATGACCTCTGCAGCAGCGGGAAACCCGGCGGGCAAACTTGCACCAACGACGTCAACAACCAATACGTTGGGTGAGTAGGAGCGAAAGCTCTGGAAAGTCGGCCGACCGTGAAAGCGGATGTCGATAAGGGTGTCTTGGCTGCGGCCCTCGAAAGTCACCTGAGTCATCTGCGGGTCGCTCATCAAGACGGCGAGGAGAAGAGCGGTCATGGTTCATCCTTTTCAAGGCGATCGCGCAATGGGCCCATCGCGTAAATCGAGCCGAAGGCCAACAGGCTGTCTTGCGGGTCGCCGCGGCGACTGCACAGTAACTCGAAAGCTGTGTCGCTATTGAGCGCCTCAACGTTTTCGCCGCGCAGCTCCAGCCAGCGCGCCAACACGCTGGCGCTCGTCGCTTTAGGGTGATGGGCTGCAACACAGAACCAGTTTCGATTTTGGCCGCAGAAAGGCTCTAACAGTTGTGGGTCGCGCCCCGATAAGGCCACAAGCAAGTCGGCTTTCGGCGCTTGCGTTTGAGCCCAATGCGCAAAAGCCTGTAGCCCTGCTTCGTTATGGCAGGCGTCAAAGGTGACGCCGCCGATCCGCTCACCGCGCAGAGGATGACGGAAGCGCTGCAAGCCCTGAGCATGAGCCGCCGAATCGTCCAGGCCCAGCGCTTCGGCCAAAGGCACGGCCACCGATGCAGCATCCCACAACACGTCAAAAAGCAGATGAGCGGGGCGGCTCAATTGAAAAGAAGAAGTATCCACATTCCTTTTGTCGGATCGCCAGTCCCTACCGTTTAGTAAAACTTGAGCACCGGTAGCCTCAGCGAGCCCTAAATAAGCTTCCATTTTCGGCCCTAAGACCAGGGGCATGCCTTGCCGGGCGACCCCCAACTTCTCACGCGCTATCTGGTGTAACTCCCGGCCCAGAAAGGCTTCGTGGTCTCGGCTGATGCTAACCACCGCACTGGCGACAGCGTCGACGAGATTGACCGCGTCCATGCGGCCGCCCATGCCCACTTCGAGTATGGCCAGGTCAACGCCGGCCTCGGCGAAACCAAAGAATGCCATCGCTGTGCTGACTTCAAAAAAGGTGAACTCCCGATGATCGACTGCATCCATCCATCGTAAAATCTGGGCGTCAGCTGCGTCGGCGCCGTCGAGACGAAACCGCTGATTGAATTTCGAACGATGTGGCGACGTGAACAGCCCGACCTTGAGGCCATGGGCCCTGGCGATAGCCTCGAGGGCTCGGCAGCAGGTCCCCTTGCCATTGGTACCTGCGACGACCACGGCGCGAAGCTGCTTGCTCGGCTCACCGCAACGTTGATCGAGTTCACGAATACCACTCAAACCAGGGCGAATCCCCTGGCGAACGCGAAGCGCTAGAGATTCAAGGCGCCGCTGAAGCTCAGTCATCCGCGCTAGAAAGACTCAACAGTTGGCTGATCGTCACTTTAAGAAGATCACGAGCCACCACCCGATCGATGAGCCCTTGCTCGAGCAAGAACTCAGCGCGCTGGAAATCGTCGGGGAGTTTCTGCCCAATAGTCTGCTCGATCACCCGGCGCCCTGCAAAGCCAATGAGGGCCCTTGGCTCAGCGAGAATGAAGTCGCCGAGCATCGCAAAGGAGGCGGCGACACCACCGGTGGTCGGGTCCGTAAGCAAGGAGATATAAGCAGCGCTTCGGCGCTCGCGAAAGCGGTGCAGTAAACCGGAAACTCGCGCCATCTGCATCAGCGACAGGATGCCTTCTTGCATGCGCGCACCGCCGCTGGCTGAGACGATGATCAAGGCGGCGTCGCGCTCAATGGCGCGCTCGATCTGCCGACAGATCAACTCGCCTACCACCGAGCCCATGGAGCCACCCATAAAACCAAAGTCGAAAGAGCCGAGTTCGACGGCGTGGCCCTCGAGTGTGCCACTAGCAGCGAGATAAGCGTCTTGGCGTCCGGTCTTTTTCTTATAGCGCGCCACGCGGTCAACGTAGGCTTGAGTATCGCTAAATTCTAGCGGGTCGGCACTATGTAGCTCTTGG
>JAPKCE010000238.1 GCA_028823075.1 Myxococcota bacterium | reverse complement strand
CTCAAATGAGCCGCGTCACAACGTGCAGTTCAGTCGACGTTTTGCGCTCGGACGTACCGAGGTCACCCAAGAGCAATATGCTGCGATCACAGGGGAGTACCCGAGTTGGGAGCGAGGCCCTTTGCATCCGGTCGAGCACGTTTCGTGGTTGGATGCGATCCGCTTTGCTAACGCCGCGAGCGTGGCCAATGGGCTGGTTCCTTGTTATCAGGTGCGCAATTTGCCCGTGACTCAGCCTTTCGGCGTTAATTGTGCAGGCTACCGTTTGCCTAGCGAATCTGAATGGGAAGTCGCCGCTCGAGCCGACCAGAGCTTTCGCTACGCCGGGAGCAACGATTTAGAGTCAGTGGCGTGGTTTAAAGACAACAGCATTGGCGTGTCCCACAATGTCGCTGGCTTGGCACCTAACGACTGGGGTCTTTTTGATATGAGTGGCAATGTGATGGAGTGGACTTGGGATGCTCCGGGTTTCTATTCAGAAGAAGATCTGATCGACTCGATGGGCGCGGAAAGGGTGGAAATGGGTCATGCCATTCTGCGCGGCGGGAGTTGGTATAGTTATCCAAATGAAACCCGAGTAGCCCATCGGTTTTTCGTTGAAATAACCGAGAATCGTCCGGAGATCGGTTTTCGCTTAGCGAGAACCTTGTTCGACGCCCCTTAGTTCTGAGCCTCGCGTAGAGCTTGCAGCACGGCGTCGGCATGCCCTTTGACTCGTAGTTTCGGCCAGGCCTGCGCCAGGCGTCCTTGCGGGTCGATCAGGTAGGTGCTGCGCACGGTGCCCATATAGGTGCGCCCGTAGTTCTTTTTCTCGGCCCACGCGCCGAACACATCGTGCACGGCTTTGTCTTCGTCGGCGAGCAGCGGAACTGTCAGTTCTTGCTTGTCGCGAAAGTTGCATTGGCGGCGAACCGAATCACCGCTGCAGCCCCAAACCATGCAGTCGAGGCTTTCAAATTCCGCCTTGAGCGCACTAAAGTCTCTGCTCTCGGTGGTGCAACCCGGTGTACTCGCTTTGGGGTAGAAGAAGAGCACCAACCAGTTGCCGCGCTGGCTTTCCAAACTGCGCACGACCTCATCATCGGCGATGCAGCTAAAGTCGGGAACGATCTGCCCAAGCTCGACGCTCATAGCTGAGTCTCTAGGCCTGCCTGCCAGCGACGCACACCCGCGAGCAGTTCCTCGGCCTGGCGCTGAACATCGCTGGGAGCCTCGACGCGTTTGAGACCGCGCAGCACTTTTTCGACGTCGCGGCTCGTACTGATGGCGGTGCGCGTCGTTGGGTCTTCCGAGCCTGGAGCGCGCAGCCCAAGAGCGGCTCGTGCCTCATCACCAAGCTCAGCGCTTGCCATGCGTCCCACCTTGAGACCTGTGGCGCCGCCTTCGAAGACCTCTTTATGGAGGTTCTGCTGGAGCTCGCTGGGGAGCGCTTGCTCCTCTTCGCCGCGCGCCAAAAAGTTCACGGCGTTTAGGTCTGGAGTCGGTGTTTCGATATCGACCGCTTCACTGCGGTCGAGCCATTGAGGCTCGTGACGCTGCATATAATAGGTGCTGCGGATCAGTTTTTCTGCTGTCGAATAGCGCAGTCCCAATTCTTTGGAGCAGAAGGTTTTGAAGTCCGAAAACCCCCAGTTGCGGTAGTTCTTACCGCGCTGGACCTTGAGCAAAGTGGCGCCGAGAACGGCCCAGCCCAATTTGAAATCGTGAGCGGCTTCGAGCGCCTCACGATGCCCTTCTTGCAAATTTCCTTCTGCCTTTTTACGGGCCAGGTTTTGTAAGGTTTTGCTCTGCTCGATCTCGACGCTCATCGGCGTCCGCCGCGCCCGCCGCCGCCACTGCCTCCACGGCCTCCGCCACCACCGCGGCGATCATCTTCGCTGGCGGTGTTCGCTGCGGTTTGCTTCTTGGTGTGTTGGAACATCAAGTAAGCAACGGCCTGGACCCCGTCCGGGCTGTCTGTAATTTTTTGAGCCAGTTGCATGTACTGCTCGAGTGGGAATCCGGCGCTGGCCGAGGTGAGGTCGGCGATGACTCGCTCGGCCTGCTTGTCGATGGCTTCGTCGTTGTCTGGCATATCAACTTCCTTAAACTGAACTTTATAACGTTGGGTAACGGTGCGTCGTTGCACCTGTCCGGTGGCCGTTAGCAGGGTGGCGGCGGTGCCGGAACGCCCGATGCGTCCGGTGCGCCCTGAGCGATGCACGTAAATTTCGGCGTCACGGGAGAACTCGGTGGCGAGCACCGCATCCAGGTCGCGAATGTCGATGCCTCGAGCAGCAACGTCGGTGGCGACGAGAAGTTTCGAGCGCCCTTCACGAACCTTAGCCAGAGCTTGCTCGCGTTTGGCTTGGGTCATGTCGCCGTGAATGGGCATGCAATCCCACAACTGACGCCGTAAGAAGGCGCAGACCACGTCGACTTCGTCTTTGCGGTTGCAAAAGACAATGGCGTTGGTCGGCGCTATAGTCTCGAGCATGCGCAGCAGGTTGCGCGTCATGCCGACGCTTTTATCGGTGCGGTACAAAAAGTGGTCAACGCCTTCAACAGTGCGAGATTCCCCGCCTAAATCGACGCGTTGAACATTGCTCATAAAGGTCTTTGCGGCGCGCTCAATACGCGGTGGCAAGGTCGCCGAATAGAGCAAGATCTGGCGCTCATTCGGGAACTTTTTGAGAATGTTGGTGACCTCTTCCCAAAAGCCCATGGAGAGCATCTCATCGGCTTCGTCGAGCACCGCATGGCGGCATTTTGACAAGTCGATATTGCCACGGCGTAAGTGGTCGATGAGGCGTCCTGGAGTGGCCACCAAAATTTGCGTACCGCGATTAAGCGCATCGATCTGCGGCTCGAAAGCCGTACCGCCGTAGATGGGCGTAACCTCAAAATCGGCGATGCCTTCGGTCAGACCTTTGAGTTCTCGGTAAATCTGCGCGCAGAGTTCTCGTGTGGGTGCAAGCATGAGCGCATAGGGCTGCTTGGGACGCCGCGGGGCATCGAGCAGTTGCGCCAAGACCGGTAGGCAGAAGCCGGTGGTCTTACCCGAACCGGTCTTGCTTTGGACCACCAGGTCGTGGCCAGCGCTCGCTGGAACCCAGCAGGCCGACTGAACCGGGGTCGGCCCATCGTAGCTCATCGTGTTTAGGCCTACTAAAATCTCCTTCGGCACGCCCAGGTCGGCGAAGGTTCCTTCAATGCGATGTGTTTCGTCGGAAGCCAAGTTGCTCCCCTTCTATTTACTGTGACAGGCGCCTAGTACAGCCGCATGCACAAGCCAAGACAAAGAGATGAAACTATGTTTTACCTCGGCTAGATTGATCGGCCTAAAACGGCTACACCTCCGTTTGCACCCGGCCATGAGGAAAGTTATGAAAACAATTTCAGCCTTGTTACTTATAGGACTCACTTTCATCGGTTGTTCCGACTCCGAATTGCGAGTCGTTCCGCCGCCGACGATTCAAGCCGACACCTTCGCTCAAAAAGAGACCTCGAAAGTCGATGTGCTGTGGGTGGTTGATAACTCGCAGTCGATGACTCCGATTCAGGGGCGTTTATCCGACCGTTTTGTCGACTTCTTTGCTCAGTTGATGGCTAGCCAGGTCGATTATCATATCGCCGTTGTGACCACCGATGTCGCTGAAGAAGCCGGTCGGTTGCGCCAATACGCTCTGGATCACAACAATCCAGAGCGTCCCCATGGGGAGCCGCTTCCGAATTGCGCAGACAACTGCCGCTACATCAGCCGGGCTATAGGTTGCGATAACATCGAGCGCACCAACAGTTGTCACGCCCGCAAGGTCTTCGAGAACCTTATCCACGTCGGCAATACCGGCGCCAATTACGAGCAAGGACTCATGTCCGCAGCTATGGCACTGGGCTTAACCAAAGACGCCGAAGGGAATGCCGTTGCCTCGCCAGAGGAGAATGTTGGCTTCCTGCGAGACGACGCCGACTTGCAGATCATCTTCGTCTCGGATGAGGATGATTTCTCGCACGGGCGCGAAGCTTACTGGGCGGGGCGTTATTACACCCGGCTGCTCGAGAGCGCCAAAGGCCCCGGCAACGAAAACAAAATCACCGTATCGGCCATCGTCGGCAACCCCAAAGCTCCGGACGGTTTGGAGCCCATCGCGCTTTGCGCCCATTGGCGCGCCGAGGGTTCGAATTCGGGTATTGATTTTCGCATCGGCCCCGAGAACTCAGCGCGCGGTTGCGAAGATAGCAACGATCCTCAGCGTACGAATGTGGCGCGTGTGGGTTCAAAATACCTTGAAGTTGCCTGCAACAGCGGCGGTGTTTTCGCCTCCATCTGTGACGGTGACTATTCGGTCACCTTGGATACACTGGGAGCTAACGCCGCTGGTTTACGTCGCTATTTCCGCTTG
>JAPKCE010000237.1 GCA_028823075.1 Myxococcota bacterium | reverse complement strand
CACCACAGCGCGACCTTGAGTCAATCGCCCCTCGTCGGCGCCGACTCGGCGAAACATATCTTCGGCGATGATCATGCCCAACACCGCGTCGCCCAAAAATTCTAAGCGTTGATTATCAGTACCCGCCTCGGGGTGTTGATGCAGGTAACTCGGATGGGTAAGCGCCCGAGCCGCGAGCTCAGCATTTTTAGGCCTATGGTCGAGAAGTTGCTCGATTCGCTGTAAAAATCCGCTCATTCGACAACCCACCAACGTCCGTTTTTGAGCATCACTCGAGTCGGGCCGCGCACGGCAGGTGTATCGGCCGGGTATTCGGGGTCGCCAGCGAGCAGCAGTACTTGGCGTCCCTGCTCATCGTGACCAAAGAAGGGAAAGCGCAACGCCCTATCGTAAGGAGCGGCAGCCATCAGCGCGTCGGCGCTAGGGAAAGCGCTCATCTCGACCATCGTCGCCATCGTCGGAGGCGCCATATTAATCGAGCCGCCTTGGTAGCCGTTCAGACATTGCCCAACGGGCATCCACAAGCTGTCCGTCGTCTCGTGACCGTCGTGGAGCGGCTGCTGTCCTTGCGGCAAACGAGCGATAAAAAACCGCGTGTCAAAGCGCCGGCTCTCAATCGTAGGGGTGAGCCACCAACTCCAGGGGCGCACCAGATCAGTCGCTATGCGCAAGCCTTTATCGGCGAGCAGACGGGCAAAACTCTCGGGCTCAGCGAGGCAGCGCCGTCGTTGCTCTTGCCAATAATCAACGTCGTCATCTAGGCGAGGATATTCGCCATTTTCATCGACAGCGAGCAGCACGCCAGCCTCTTCGAAGGCCTCTCGCACGGCGGCGACGAGAAAGGCTGGGCTTCTCGCCTCGGGTGCCAAAGAGGCATCGGTCGGGTCGACTTTACCGCCGGGAAAAACATAGGCCCCGGGCATAAACCGGCTCTTCATCGAGCGCCGCATGAGGAAGCTTTCCGGGCCCTGCTCGGAGTCGCGCAGTAAGATCACCGTCGCCGCCAAGATCGGCTTAGCGATCTGCTCGGGAATGGGCAGCAAGGTGATCATCGTGGCAGGGCGCTCCGTATCCATCGTGGCGCCTTTGCCTTTGGGCGCGGCGCGGCGCAAGCGGAACCCCAGCGGCAAAGGGGTTATGAGTCAATTGTTCGGCAACTAAGGCGCTACCCGCGTTGGGCTGTCGACGACATCGCTTCCAACACCGCTCTGCGATTCACCGTTGCGCCCCCAACAATAAGCGATCCCGCGGTTCGAGCGGGCGCAGAAATGCCCGTCTCCACCACTAATCGCTAAGGCGCTTTGTCCGTCTGGTAAATCAACGCTGCGCGGCAGCCAAATCTCGCCTTCACGACATTCGCGCCAAGACAAATAATAGTGCCCGTGCCCGGCTCGAACACCGACACATCGAATTACCCCCTCGGCTGTCAGCCCACAAGTCGTATGGCCCGTTGCCGCGCCGCTGACCCACGGCCTTTCTTCACCCCATTCCCGATAGACCAAAAGACTGCCTTGATCACAGCTCTGAGCCACCAAAGGCAGGTGCCCTCGGCTGGCGTGGTTGGAGCTCGAGGACCTCCATCCGGTGACCCCGGCTTCACTGAGCATTACACTATGTTCGGTACCGTTAATCAGGTAATCTGTGCCCCTTGTTCCCTGGACGGCGGATGGCAGACCTGTCTCCGCCAGGTTAGGAGCCCCCCAGCATTCGACGTTACGATTCGGGGTAGCTAGCGCGCAGGCCCCGCGGTAATTTACAACCACCTGCGAATAGACGCTGGCAGAGGCCACCGGGCGTAGACCGTTGTCCCCGAGTTCCCGATATCCGCGTGCCGGCAAGGTACCCCAGCAATACACCTTGCCCGCTCGGCTTAAGGTGCAGATCACGTCGCGCCCGGCAACGAGTACCAAAAGCTCTTCCAGGGGCTGACCATCAATGCCGATGATGTACCCAGCCTCATTCAGATCACTATAACCCATCGCAAAGGAAACGTCGGCCACATCCTTGCATTTGACTCGTTCGTTTTCGAGCAACACACAGGCCACATGTCCGTGTTGCAATGCAACGCTGGTGTGTATGGCACGCACCACGCCCGTTTGCGAAACCACCCAGTTTTGCAGCTCAGGCGCTCCGCTCCCCCAGCAGCTCGCAGAGCCATCACCTAGCGCCGCACAACTGGCGTCGCTTCCCGCCCAGACATCTGCAACCTCGATAAAGGTACAGTCGTCACTGCATCCATCGCCCGACTCTTCGTTGCCGTCGTCGCAGGCTTCGTAGCCGGGGCTGCCGCGCAGCAGGTCGCTGCGCAGAACCTGATCGCCGCAAACACTGTCCGCGCAGGCATTGGTACAGGCGTCATTGTCGTTGTCGTTGCCATCGTCGCAGGCCTCGCCCTCGTCGAGCAGCGCATCGCCGCAGCCACTTCGGCAGGCGTTGCAGCCGTCATTGGTGACGTCGTTTTCGTCGTCGCAGGCCTCAAAGCCCGGATCAGCGCGGAGCGCGTCACGACGCCAGAAACCATCGCCGCAGCGCGCTAATACACAGTGGTTTAAACAGCCATCGAGCTGGTTGCTGTTACCGTCATCGCAGGCCTCGTATCCCGGGTCTCCTGCGCCCAGTTCGCCTCGGACAATTCCGTCGCCGCAGCGCGCGGAAAGGCAGAAGAACGAACAGGTATCACTGTTTTCTGTGTTTCCATCATCACATTCTTCCCCCTCGTCGACGCGCCCATTACCGCATGTTGCCAGCCGGCAATTGGCGAGGCAGCCATCGTTTTCATCCAAGTTTCCGTCGTCGCAGCCCTCATGCAAAGGCGCATGGATGCCGTCACCGCAGCGCCTTCTTTCACATCCGTTGCTGCAGTCATCGCCAGGGGTTTCGTTACCGTCGTCACATTCTTCAAAGCCGTCACGGCCGCCGCCGATGTCGCTGCGCAGATAACCATCGCCGCAGCGCGCCCTATCGCACGAAGAAACACAGCCGTCGGTGTTGTCCGAATCACCGTCGTCGCAGGCCTCAAAGCCCGGCTCTCCCACCGCCAAGTCTTGGCGATGCTCCCCGTCACCGCAGCGCGCTAAACGACAAGAAACGCAAGCATCGGAGCTGTCGGCATTACCGTCGTCGCATTCTTCAAAGCGCCAATTGTCGTCGCGAATTGCTGTAAACACCACTCCGTCGCCACAAACGCGATCGCGGCAATTCACACAAGTATCATGGTCATCGGTATTGCCGTCGTCGCAATCCTCGCCGAGTTCTGGCTGAAGGATAGCGTCTCCACAGCCGGGACGAAGACAGTAGTTACAGCCATCATCAGCAAGCAAATTGCCATCGTCACAGGCTTCATAGCCGGTTTCGCCGGCCTGGGCGTCGGCGCGAATTAGACCGTCACCGCAACGTGCCAAAATGCAGTTACCGACGCAGGCGTCGTCTTCTCGCAAGTTGCCGTCGTCACAGGCCTCAAAGCCTCCTTCTTCAGGGTTGAGGTCCGTACGTTTCACTCCGTCATGACACGACGCCAAGCTGCAATCATTGCGACAGGCGTCGGCCTCATTATTGTTGCCATCATCGCAGGCCTCCGAACCTTCCCGTAAAGCATTACCACAATGCTCTTGGGCTCCACCAAACGAAGTAACGATCGGTAACTCGGAAACCAAACAAGACGCGGCCAACAACAAGGGCGCTAGGAGACTAAATCGTAAGGTATGCATGCCCAAGCCTACGAGCTAAAGCTCTGGCTGTCATCTGGCCATCGCCCAGCAATGTAAGTGTGAGGCGACACTCGCCGCATATTGACACGGAGCCCGGATATTCTCTACTTCTGTTGGGACAATACCTTCATGATTTAGCGAAAGGTAACCCTATTATGCCTGCTCTGCTGCTTGCCCTCGCGTTCATCATCAGCGGTCTGCCTTCGGGTGTTGCCGTTGCTGCTGAGGCACCGAGCGTTACCCAAAACCATAACGGAGCCCCCCTCTTCGCCAAACGTAAACGGCGCAAAAAACCGCGGAAGAGGCGGCGTAGAGCCAAAGCAAAGAAGGTTGCAGAACCAGCCGCTAAACCGGTTATGGAAAAGCCTGCCGAAGCGGTTGTACCTGCAGTTAGCGCCGAACCGAAGAAGGAAAAAGTCGAAGCAGTGGCTAATAAGGGGCCTCGCCCCATCAAACTTGCGGCCATGAGCCTGCGCTCGTCCTCACCCAAAATCGACGCCAAGCTGCTGCCGGTGCTCAATGAATTGATGCTTGCCGTGATTACCGAAGACGGACGCTTTGAGCAGGTGGTTAGCGGCGCTGACCTGCGAGACCTGCTCAATATGGAGCAACAGAAAGCTGCACTAGGCTGTGAGGCGTCCAATTGCATGGCCGAGATCGGCAAGGCTCTCGATGTCCCGTTCATACTCACT
>JAPKCE010000236.1 GCA_028823075.1 Myxococcota bacterium | reverse complement strand
CGCGATCGATTTCTCGGATGTAAATATTTCGGGTGAGTTGACCAAGCCCGAGGGCGCCTATGTTGGTGTGCGTAAGAACATTAAGTTTAAAAACTTTATCAAGGTGCGAGCGAATTTCCGCGACAAGTTGTCCGATAGTGTGGATAATATTTGATCAATACAACTCGGTGACGAGTTGAACTCAACGTGAATTTGAAGACGCCCAATACCGATAGGCATTGGCGCTATACAAGGTAGAGATACAAGATGGCCGACAAAAAGTTCATCGACGGGTTGCCCGCAGACGGTGTGAATAATCCCTTATCTGAGGGCGACCGTAGTAGTGGCAACAGCGATTGGTTGCAGTTTCGTTCCTATTGGGGCGAGCATCCGCGACGTAACGAAGTGCGCGTCCTAGACGACGACATTACGCTCACCGACTCGTTCTCGGTCGACGGCCGGTTACGCGGCGGTAAACTACCTAAGACCGGGGGCGGTATACGCCCTAACGAGTTCAAAACAGGACTTTTCGGTGCTCTGGTTGTCGGTATCATCTCGCTGATCGTTGGCGGCTACGCCGTGACCCGTTCGTTTGTCTCAGTTCAAGGCTTCGAATACCCGCCTGAGACTGGGAACTGGATGGATGTAGGCATCGCCTCCGGTTCAGCCATAACCTGGGTTCTTGTATTCGCTGGGCTGCTCGCAGCTGGCATCGGCGTACGCTCCTTTATTAAGGATCGGCCGATGGCACGCTCTGGCGATCTTGCCATTGCCGCTGCGGCTTTGGTGATGGTGGTGCTTTCGTTGCTCACCGTCGGCCCGGGTAAACTGACTGAGAGTCTTGACTTGCTGCCCGGCTGGCAAAACACGGTCAGCGAGACGGCTCAAGCCCGCGTCAACGAGTACATCGTTGGTCCGGTCGACGCCAACGACGAGCATGCTCCCTTGGTGACGAAAGACGGAAAGGGCATGCCCTACCGTAAGGCCATCATCGGTTTGGACCTTTGCGGTGAACGTGACGAGAACGGTCGCCGTACGGGCAAGTGTGCCGGTATGCAGCAGATCGTCGCTGAGGCGACCGCCGAACTTGATAAAGTTGCGGCTGAGATTGCCCAGACAGACACGCAGACCTGCTTAGTGACTAAGGCCGAAGCGCAACAGTATCTCGCGTTACGTCAGGATAAGAAAGATGCGGAACTGCCGGCTTGCGAGCTGTCCGAGCAGACCCACCGTGTCATGACCGGACTCAACAAGACCTTCAAAAAGGTTCAGTTGGCTACTTGGGGAAGTGATCGTGAAGGGGTTGTCAGCGCATTGATCGACACCCGCATAGCGCTCGCCAAACGGAGTTATGCCCTTGAGGCAGCCAAGTCTCTCAAGCCGAAGGCTGATCACGAAGCCGGCGAAGATAGCGTCTCGAAGATTCGTAAATCCTGGCGCACTGCTGCAGAAGCCGCTTTCGCCAGTACGGATAAGAGCGCTACCGCGACCGTCACTTACGACGGCGCCGTTCGCTGTCGCTGGGTCCAACCGAGCGAGGATGAAGTCAAAGCGGCTAAGAAAGAACGTAAACCCGAGCCGGAGCCCGTCGCAAGTTGCGGTAAAGCCAATCGTCAGCACGCCGACTTTAGAGCCCACACCAACGAAGCAGCATATCAGGCTTTCAACAGTGGCTATGGTTCGTTGGTACAAAAGCGGGTGACCCGCCCTGTCGATCCTACCATCAAAGTCAAAGAGGCTGATCCTAACAAGCCCGTGATTCCTACTCTCCTTGCTGATGACCGGCGCAGCGTCCAGGTTGTCGGTTTGGACCTTGGCAGCGAGATTGAACTTAGCGACAAAGATTCCAAGTTGTTGGTCGACGGCATAACCCGTCGTTTCAACGAGCAGAAAGACCGCGTCTTTAGCGCTGTCATGAGTGGTGAAATGGGTGCCCCGGCTAAGGCACGCGCCTACGTCTTTACCGAGCAGAGAACCTGGAACAAAGCGCTCGGAAAAGCAGAAAAGGCTAAGCAAAGCAGTGCTGAATTAGGCATCACTTGCGAAGCGGATGAGAATGATAAAGACGGCAATTGGATCTGTAAGCGCCCGGAATACGACAAAGCTTTCGCCGGCGCTGCAGCGGATATCGTGGCCCTTATGCTTCTTCATAAGCATGAAACTAATGGCCTGACTCTTGCCGTTCGTTTCGTCGACAAAAAGACGGGCGCGAGTCTGTACAAAGACGCCAACTCGATCGCTGACATTAAAAAAATTGGTAAAGATGCTGGGCCTCTCTTCGACCGCGTGATCCTCGCCTGGGCCATGAACGAGGAGCGCCGGGCACATGAACGTGCTCGCATGGTGGTTAGCCAAGAGGCTATGCGCCTGCGTGATCGCGTCAGCCAGAGCCAGAGCGACAACGGTAGGCTCGAAGGTGCCTATGGCCACGTCGCCGCGATGTTGCTGCCCTTTATCAATGGCGCCAAAAAAGATTTGGATGCTATCGTCGCTGAGCAGGCTGCGCAGTATAAAATTGAACGCAACTCGGGTTATGGCTGGTTAGGCTTGGCCTTGGTGCTGGCGCTGTTAGCGCTGGGTATCAACTTTGGTACTCGCGAGATCGGTGGCCGAGACCTGGTCAAGGTTGGCGCCGGTGGCAGCATTGATATGAGTGGTGTCGATGTCGACCGCGCAGCCGTCTGGGATGGCAACAGCATTCTCAGCAGCGGCAGTCTCGGCGACAGACGTAACGGTTCAGTACTGAGTTTACGGAGCGGTGAAGTCGTTGCCTTTCGTCATGGCGGCGTGGCCTTTAGCGTCCGTTACATTTCGAGCGACATGAATACGCCCCCGGGCGAATTCCAAGAAGAGATTCCGACGGCAGAAATGCTCGCAGCGGTGCATCCCAATTTTGTTCCTGGTCCGGGAATCGCGGACGCGCTCCTGCAAAAGGACTTGGCAAAGGAAGACCAGCCGCAGGCCAATTCCAGACAGTTAGAGGTGCAAGCGTTTTGGGGCGAAGACCTTCTTGACACCTATGCCTTCAATATGGACCAAAAGGTGGTGGAGATCGGTGCCAGTCAAAAGGCTGATATTTCGATCTCTCATCCCGTCTTTGGTGACGAAGCGGCACATTTCCACCTCGCCGATTGTCCCGATGGTGGACAGCATTCGATCAACGTGCCGCAGGGTGCCAATTTCGAAGCGAGCATCGACGGCCAAATCGTGCTGATGGAAGCTTTGAGCAGCTCAGGGCGTCTGTCGGGCAATCAGTTTAGGCTGAACGACGGTGAAGTCGCTGCCATGAAGGTTGGCGCGATCACTTTGGTGTTCCGTTACGTCAAGCAGCAGAGCCTGGCGAAGGTACCGATGGCTGACCGTTTGGATTGGCTGTTCGCCAACATCGCCATCATCTCGCTCATGCTACATTTGGCCTTCATCATCATTTTGATGCTGACTCCAGCAGATCCTTCTCGCCTTTCCGAAGATCTCTTTAAAAATCCCAACCGATTCGTGAAGTTGATCCTGAAAGAGCCTGAAAAGAAAGAGAAGAAGAAAGAAAAGCTCGACCTTTCGGGTGCCAAAGACGGCGGCAAGCATAAGGATAAAGAGGGTAAGTTCGGTAAGAAGGACAAACCGAAAAAGGACGCTCTTGCTTCTAAAAAGGGTGCGCCCACCGTCGATCCCAACAAGCGTGAACGCGACCGTAAGATCGCTTTCAAAGCTGGGCTCCTTGGGCTCACCGGCGCAGCAACCGCAGTCTCAAACGTCTTTGGTCCCGGTGGCTTAGGCACGGGTATTAACAACGCACTGGGCGGCCTTAAAGGCAGCGAGTTCGGTGACGCTGGCGGCGCTGGCGGACTTGGCTATCGCGGCACAGGCGGCGGTGGTGGTGGTAACGCGCTGGGCATCGGCGGTCTAGGCAGCGGCACGGGTCGTGGAACCGGTGGCGCTGGCAGCATCGATCTGGGTGGACGTGGTAAAGGTACCGCGCGCATTATCCCTGGTCGTACGATCATCAAAGGCTCGCTTTCGAAGGAAGAGATTGCTCGCGTGATC
This sequence comes from Myxococcota bacterium, assembly GCA_028823075.1. Classification (GTDB taxonomy): domain Bacteria; phylum Myxococcota; class UBA4151; order UBA4151; family UBA4151; genus CACGMS01. Next base: position 384 of record JAPKCE010000236.1, on the reverse strand, counting down.
CGCCGCCACTTGAATCAGATTAAGTACTGTTACGAGAAAGAACTGACAAAGAAACCGAACCTTCGCGGTAAGGTGACCACCAAGTTCATCATCGCCGGTACCGGTCGAGTTCAGATGGCTAAGATTTACCAAACTACCATGGGCTATGCCCCCACTGAGAAGTGCATTGTCCGTATTATCAAGATGATGCGCTTCCCTCAGCCTCGCGGCGGTGGTATTGTGCAAGTCGTTTATCCCTTCATGTTCCAAAAGGCTGGGCGCTAAGCCCCCTTTGTCGAAAGGTGCTCGCATGATGCGCATGCTTCCTGCATTTGTGGCGGTCTGCCTGTTCGTTACCCCGGGCTTTGCCCAGGCCGGCGATTCGGGTGATTTTGCCATCCCTCG
>JAPKCE010000235.1 GCA_028823075.1 Myxococcota bacterium | reverse complement strand
GGCCGGGCGCGCTGCCGCGGGTGAGCCCTTCGTCATCCGTCTCAACGTCGACCGCTCCGGTGAGACTTTGGTCAACGACCTGCTGCGCGACCCCATTACCTTCTCCAACGAGCAGGTCGACGACCAGGTGCTGCTCAAGTCTGACGGTTTTCCCACCTACCATCTGGCCAACGTGGTCGATGATCACCTGATGAAAATCACCCACGTAATCCGCGGCGAGGAATGGATAAGCTCCACGCCCAAGCATGTTCTTCTGTATCAAGCCTTTGCTTGGGAGCCGCCGCAGTTTGTTCATTTGCCGCTGCTGCGTAACGCCGATAAATCGAAGGTCTCCAAACGCAAGAACCCAGTTAGTCTTAATTATTATAAAGACGCTGGGATCGTTCCGGCTGCGCTACGCAATTACTTGGCGCGCATGGCCTGGAGTTATCCGGTGGCCGAAGGCGAAGACACCGTTGAGAAATTCACCACAGCCCAGATGGTCGAAGCTTTTACGCTCGAGCGCGTGAGTTTGGGCGGCCCGGTATTCGACCTGGCCAAACTCAACTGGCTCAATGGTCGTTACCTGCGCGAGGATCACAACCCGGAGCAGCTTCTCGCGGCGCTCAAAGAGCATCTGTTCAGCGACGAGCGACTTTTGGCAATTCTACCTTTGGTCCATCAGCGCATGGATCGTCTCGATGAATTTATCACCAAGACCGACTTCTTTTTCAGCGGCGATGTAAGCTTTGATGTCGAGTTGATGAAGCCGAAAAAGCGTGAGCTTTCGGAGGTTCGACCCGTGCTCGAGGGGCTGGTCGAAAGGCTCGACACTGTCGGTGAATGGCAACGCGACAGTTTGCAGGAGTTGTTGCGCGCCTATTGCGACGAGGTGGAGTGGAAGCCGCGGGACCTGTTCATGCCCCTGCGCGTCGCGGCCACTGGCCGTGTCGCTACGCCCGGGCTGTTCGAGACTTTAGAGCTTCTCGGCAAGGAGCGAGTCCGCCGCAGGCTGCGCCAGGCATTAGAAATGTTGAAACGCGCCGGGCATTGATTTCGGTTGACGCCGGGAAGCCTCGCCACTAACAGCGCCCGTCCTTGAAACAGGACTGGAGTAATTGAACATGGCTGTTCGTCTTCGCATGATTCGTCGTGGTCGCAAAAAGCGTCCTTTCTATAGCGTGGTTGCCGCGGACTCCGCCAAGACCCGCGCGGGTTCTTACATCGAGAAGTTGGGTACTTTTGATCCGCTCGTCGAAGAGAACGGCCTCAACTTGAACGCCGAGCGCGTTAAGTATTGGCTCAGCGTTGGCGCCTCGCCTTCGGACACCGTCAAAGGCCTCATCCGTAAGGCTGGCATCGAAGCCTGACCACCATGTCTCGAATGCTGCCGCTCGGTCGGGTGCTGCGCGCACATGGTCTGCGTGGTCTCCTTAGAGCGCGGCTCGAAGTTGAAGATAGTTCCTGGCTCAAGCCGGGATTAAAGCTCCTGGTCGGCACGAAAGACCGGGAGCTTTGTCGTTTTGGCCCGGCGCCGGGCGGCGCTCCGAACTACCTTATCGCCTTTACCGGGGTCGATAGCCGGGAGTCCGCTGAAGAGCTAAATGGCTTAGAGATCTCCATCGAGCGCGATCAACTACCCGAGCTAGAAGATGAGTTTTACATTGGTGACCTCGTCGGCTTGCAAGCTTTCACTAGCGATGGTGCGGAACTCGGCGAGGTACTCGAAGTGTTCACCTTGGCCGGTCGCTCGATGCTGCGCCTTCATTGTGGGCTGATCCCTTTGGATGGCCCGGTTATCGAATCGGTTGACTTTGATAAGGGTGAGGTGACCTTTGAACTGCCCGAGGGGCTGTTTGAGGCTCAATCCTAATGCGCTTTTTAGTGCTCGCCCGCTTTCCCGAAGCGGTACGCCAGGCGGTAGCTGTAGGCGTCGTGGGCCGCGGCCTATCCCAAGGACATTTTACTGTCGACGGCCTAGACCTCACTGACTTTGGGCTCGGTAAACACCGAAAGATTGACGATAAACCCTTTGGCGGTGGTGTGGGCCTGGTGCTGCGCGCCGATGTGCTGATTCCGGCGATTCGCTGGGCTCGTGAGCAGTTGCCCGGAGCACCGGTGGTCATGATGACGCCGCAAGGCGAGCCCGCGAAACAAGAGCATGTGCAAAGGCTAAGCCAGTCGCCAGGCGCCATTTTTCTATGCGGTCGCTATGAGGGCTTCGACGAGCGGATTCGCGCTCATGTCGACCTTGAATTAAGCGTCGGTGATTTTGTGCTCAGTGGGGGCGAATTGGCGGCTGCTTGTATGATCGACGCCGCAGCCCGTTTGATTCCCGGTGTACTCGGCAACATCGAGTCGAGCCACGACGAGAGTCATAACGGCTGTTTGCTCGAGCATCCGCAGTATACGCAGCCTGCGGAGTTCGAAGGCGACAAGGTGCCGGATGTGTTGCGCAGCGGAGACCATGGAGCCGTCGCCACTTGGCGAATGGAGCAGGCGAGACAGCGAACTCAACAGCGCCGCCCCGATCTGTACAGCGCCTACGCTAAAGGTCAGGAAGCTCCCAAGTCCAAGCGTCCTGGGTGAAATCGACGATATAATAGCCTTTAGTGCCGACCATTCCGAGGACGTAGCCGGCCGCGGCGCCAAGAGCGACGCTGCCGCCGAACACTGAAAGCCCCAGGCCTGGGTTTCGACCAAGTCCGGCGATGACAGCGCCAGGAACCGCGCCGATAATGCCAACATAGAGTCCGCCGGCGATCATCGTGGCGACCATCCCTTTGTCGCGATAGCGCGTGTCGTGAACCTTCATTCGCCGCAGCGCCGCGACGGGAACGGGTGTCGGGTCAGCAGCGCCAAGCTCGACTAACAAAGCGGCCTGAACTGCGGAGCCCCCCACCAAAGTTCCGTCGATCACCTGATCGCCTTCGTCGGTGGCGACTCGCGCCTCGATGCGCACATCCTTGGCGACCGGCAATACTTTCGATTTTTGCCAGCGGTTTTTATAGAGCATACCAGCAAACTCTCCTGGCTCGCCACCGAGGTCTCCGGAAGGGCGAACAAAGCTGTGTCCGCATCCGCCGACAAAGAGCAGCGCCAAAATCCAATAAGAACGTCTTCTGAAAATCAAAATCTACACTCCAGACAAGTAGTATCTAGATAAATTTCAATACCGAACTTATGTTGCAATTGTAGATGGCGCAAAGAAGGAGAATTCTATGATGCGATTTATCGCTTTTGTTTCAGCCTTGGCGATGGTTCCGGCCATGGCTCAGGCGGGTAATTATGGAGCTGCTGGTTGCGGCCTCGGCTCGTTGGTGATGGGCAAGGATGGAAACCAGATCCTTGCGGCGACTACCAACGCAACGTCTGGTAGTCAGATCTTTGGTTTGACAACGGGCACGCTCAACTGTGGCAGCGACGGTGTGGTCATGAAAGAAAAGGCAACGCAGCATTTCGCTGAAGTCAATATGTCGAACTTGCAACGTCAGGCAGCCGCCGGCGGAGGCGAGCATCTTGCGGCCTTTGCGGCGCTCAACGGTTGCAGCAGCGCGCAGACTCAGCAGGTATTTTCTACCATGCAGAGCCAACACGCTCAGGTATTTAATGCAGGAACGGCTCAGGTCGTTCCCCGCTTCCGTACTGCGGTCGCTGGAATCTGTTCACTTTAGTTTCTAAAAACATACGCCATGATTAAGGGAAACGTCGGGCTTGCCCGGCGTTTCTTATGAGTTATGCTCTTAAGTTTCTTACTCGCCATTACCTACAAACCGATCCCGCTTCCGCAAGGCCCCAGTGCCGATGCGAGCTACCTGCCGCAATTGCTTGCCAAGGCCTCGGAGCTTAAAACGAGTAAGAGCTTAGCATGGAGGGCTCTGCTGCATTGGCGCGGCAGCACCAGCGAGATTGATTCTAGCGGGTTCTTTCTGGCCAAAACCGGCTTCGCCTCGCCCGAAGCCGAGTTGGAGGCGAGTTTAACTGCCTTTTTCGAGCCTCCGCTCAAGCAAGAAACCATGCCGGTGTTCGCTGACTCAAGCGATGTCGATTTGAGCGCAGCCGACGACGGCATCATGCATTCCCAATGTCGCTACCCGGCGCGTCTGATGTTTCTTCGCAGGGTGTTAAAAATCGATCCTGAGCGCCTGCCCAATCAACCCTGTGCTCGTCTCGGGCAGTGGTTTCGTACCCTCGACCCCGGGTCTATTTATCTGATCTATGCTGACGCCTATCTGAACAACCCTTCAGCAGCCTATGGGCATACCCTTATGCGCATCGCTAAGCGCAGCGCTCCGGAGCATCCCTTACTCTCCTACGTTATTAATTACGCCGCGACGCCGGACACAAACAACGCTATTTTATACGCCATCAAAGGGTTGATGGGTTTCTTCCCCGGCAACTATTCGACGATGCCCTATTATATAAAGGTGCGTGAA
>JAPKCE010000234.1 GCA_028823075.1 Myxococcota bacterium | reverse complement strand
CTGTTGCACCAGCTACAACTCCGGCGACAAATGCCTGCCCAAATTCCCCATCAGGATCCTCGAACAAAACCGGATTATTCCCAAGCCCAGCATAAGGAGTGCTAGCGTTCCAAGGCGCGGCCATCACCTTCTCCGCCTCTGGGTAATCCAGCGGCGGGTCAGGAGCCAGCCAGCGACCCAAGTCCTGCGCCAGCCAGCGAGCGCCATGATCGGCCCACTGTGTTGTCGGGTTCACCGCTTTATCGCCAAACCCAATAGGATGCGCGTCCAGGTCCGCATCGATGGGGTGACCGTAGGGCGCAAAACGTCGTTCATCCACCAGCTCGCCAGCCTGGTTGGTGATGAAGGTTGGTCCGGGGCCGTAGGTACGATGGAGGTAGAATGTGCCGCTGGCCTGCGCTGTGCAGGAGCAAGCGTTTGCGCTGATGAGCAAGCTAGCGGTGGCTGCGGTGCGCAGCGCAAAGCGATGTTTTTTACTGCCCATGAGCGCGGCAAGGCAGGCGGCGACGAGAGCCGCTGGGATCCAAGGAGGGAGGGGTGAAACGGGGAGCGGTGCCAGCGCGCCGGCTACCTCTTGACTCACTTTGGCAAGGCGCCGGCCCGCGACGACGATGTAGAAGTGGTCGAAGTCGTCGAGGCGCATGTGGTTGGCGCTGAACCAGCGCTCGACGCCGCCGTCGATGCGCTCGGTAAGGGTGCGCAAGCCGCCAATGCCGTAGCAATGCGTTTGGGTTTCGCCGCCCAGGGTGAGCGCGGTCATGCGATCAAAGGCATCCCAGGTGAGAGCTTTTTCACCGACTTCGGTAGCGCGGCCGGCTGCGTCGTAGCGCAATCCGGTTTCGCCGGCTTTTATAAGGCGGCGAGGGTGGCTGCTGTCAAAGTTGAAAGTGCCGCTGGGAAGGCCTTCGATCGGGGTGCCGCTGAGGCTTCGTTTGGTCAGGTTTTGCAGTCCATCGTAGGCGAAGCTTAGGTGGCTTCCGGCGACTTCGGCCGTGGCCAATCGATGGGCGCCATCGTAGCTGAACTGCATGTTTTGATCGAGGCCTCCGAGGTGTAAATCCTCGATGGCTACGGGGGTGCCAAGCGCATGCCGGCTGATTCGTAAGTCACTGAAAACACCCTGGCTCCCGCGCATGGTCTGACGGCTCGGCAAGCCCCGTGCGTCGCGCTCGGTGGTGACTTCAACCCCGTTGCCAAGGCGTTCAGAAATGGGGCGTCCCGCTGCGTCCAGCTCCAAGGCATCCCAGAAGGGTGCGGCGCTGATTAGACGCCCCCCGTCGTCGTAGCTGTAAGCCACGGATGGTCCTGCCAAGTAGGTGCTGTTGAGCAGGCGCCCAGAAGGGCTGTAGATGAAATTTTGACCCGAGGTTTGACCATCGACACTGCGTCGCGTTGCTGCGATTTTCCCAAAGGCATCGTAGCTTAAATGAACGCTTCCGGTGGGCTCTTCAGCCCAGGCCAAACGCCCAGCGGTTCGTGCCGCCGCAGCGCTACCCGACTGAGGCGAATCGTAATGATAGCCGCGCTTCGTCCCTTTGCTTCCGACCTCCGACAACACCCGACCAGCGGCATCAAAGGTATAATCAACGGTTTCTCCGGCCGCGTTGCGCGTCTGCACGACGCGACCGCCGTCGTCGTAGCTATTTAAACGACGACCTTGGTCCGGATCCTCAGCCCAAATCACCCGCCCCAGACTGTCGTAGCCAAAGCGCTGAACTGCTGTGCCGCTTTGCAGATCGATCGCGAGCAAGCGCCCGGCTGCGTCGTAGCTGGCATCCGCGGTTTCAAGCAATCCCGAGACTCTGCGTTCGGTGCGCAGCGGCCGCCCAAGCCCATCCAGAGTTCGAGTGACTGGGTCGATGCCTTCGGCGCTCTCTGTTGAGGATAAGGGGGCAAAGACCGTGCGCGTCCAAGCTCCGCTCGGGTCGACGACTTCGGTGGTTCTGCCGAGCGCATCATAGTTTTTGGAAAGGCAATTCACCCCGTCAGGCAGTGCGCTAGGCAACTCAGTCCCGGTCTGAAAGAAGGGGTCGCAGACGCGGCGGTCAAGCCCTCGTTCATCCTTTTCGGTACGCCCGGAGACGATGCTGCGACCATCCGAGAACTCGCTGATGGTGGCCAGTTTTTCACCTGAGCCGTTGAAGAATTGATGCGATGTTTGGCGACCTGACGGCCCATCATCCACGACAGTTGTGGTTCGTGGGGCAGGAGCCTGCCAGTCGTAGCGGTATTCGATGTACGGTGTTTTTCCTTGGAGGGCGCGGCTCTTGGGGCGTCCGAGGCCGTCGTAGAGTAGGGTTTCAACGCCACCGGCCATGTTTGTACGCTCGTTTAGTTTGCCGAGCACCGGATGCCATTTGGCGCGGGTTTCAAGCATTTGTCCGGGCACCGGCTCGACAGTTTCGCTGAGCGCAAACGTGCCGGTTTGGTCGTAGCTAAAACTGCGCCAAACACCTTTGCCAAAAGCCCGCAGTACGTTTCCATGATCGTCGTAGTCGCTCCCTTCGAGCAGTACCCAGCGCTGCTCGGAATCAAGCCAACCCTGTTTTCGCCTTGGCCAACCGCGGGTCGCTTCACCTGCCGGCAGCGGCTCCACCGCCCCATCAAAGAGCCGTCGCGTTTTCTCAATATCAGCGCCTGAAAGATCATGGATCGACGTTTCATATTCGAGGCCCCAAAGGTGATAATCATCGCTGCGATATAAGTAGCTCCGGCGCTCGATTCGCCCGTCCCCGCCGAGTTCCCTAAGGCCGAGCAAACGAGTCTCTGTAGCATCGCCTTCATCGTTGTATAGCCAACTGCTTTCGATAAGCGCCGGCCGCGCGCCCCCTTCAAACAGGGCTTGGGCTTCGCTGCGTTTTACCGGGATGGCGGTTAGTACCTGGGTACCGCGATCCGAGGGAAGGTGCGCCGACCAAAGGGTCTCAATGCGCTCAAAAATGGCTCCGCTACCGTTACGCTTTTCGCTTTTGCTCACCATACCCCGCAACACGCGCCGATCCGCTAGCCCGCCGATAAACCATTGTTCCGTGACCAGGGTATCCGAATCGCCGAGGCCCTCTTCGAGTAAGGCCACCCGACCAAAGCCAGCGAAACTGCGTTCGATTGGATCCCAAATTGGATCGGCGGGGCGTAACAAGCGACTACGCGGCGGCGTGAGGCCATCGGCAAAACTGACGACAATGCGGCTGGGAACCGCAATCACACTGGCGATCTGGCTGCTCCAAGATTGGCCTCGCGCCCCTGCCTCGGCCGCTAATCTCGCCGTTGGGCTGTAACTAAAAACGGTGCGCTGCCCGAGCCCCGAGTCGATGCTTTCGAGCAAACCAACCCCGGTTGTCCCTACAAAGTCCAAAGCCCAGATTTCATCGCCTCGCGCCCAAACAACGTCGATGGTGCCGTTGCCGTTTAGATCGGCAAAAAGAAGTCGGCTGCTGGCGTCGGCTGCGGTCGGTGCGCTAATCGTTACCGCTGGCGAAAACCCGCCGTCGAGAAGGCGCCCGTACCAGCGCAGCTCACCCGCATCATAGATGAGCAGATCGACGCTGCCGTTGCGGTCGAGGTCGCGCAGGTGAAGGTCGGCGTAATCGGCAACATTTTCCGGCAGCGATATGCGCTGACCGGGGGCAAAGCGCCCGTCACCGAAGCCTTCGAAAATCGCTATATGCCCGGGTTCCAGAAGAACCATATCGGCCAAGCCATCGCCGCTTAGGTCCTGAACCCGCAGGCGCTCGCTGCTGATATCAAGCCCGGCTAATCCAGCGGGAAGCGCCACCGATGACTCCCCCGTAAAGGCGCCTGGCGCACCAGAAAACACACGCAAGCCGCTGCCACCGTTGCGCAACAACTCCGCGACCCCGTCGCCGTTTAAGTCCGCAAAAAGTTGATCCCCGGCCAAGCTCATGCCTTGCGAACCTTCGATACGGGTGCCGCGCTCAAAAGCGGAGCCGCTCGCCTTCCACGGAATCCATCCGTCCTGCTGAACAACCAAGTCGGCCAAGGCATCGCCATCGACGTCCATCACCCGCAATTGCCCACCGGAAAGGCTGACTTCCGGACCGGCGATGGGCACGGCGTCTAAGAACGACGAACCGGTGTTACGCGCCCAGCGCGGGCGCTGGCCATCGAGGCGCAAAAGGTCAGGCATACCGTCGCCATCAACGTCGCTCAAAGTGGTGTTGGCATCGGCCAAAGAAAACGCAAGGCGCCCTGAAAACTTGATCGATAGCGGCTCGCTTGCGCGCCGCCGATAAGTGAAGCGGCGAGCGGGTAATGCGTCTTGATCGCTCAAGCCAAAGCGTTGCAGGCTCGCTAACTTTGGCACTTGATCGTGGCGCTCATACTCGAGCAGCACCCGACTGTGGCGAACATTTTGAACCGAAACATCAACTCTGTTTAGCAACAACGACCAAGTTTG
>JAPKCE010000005.1 GCA_028823075.1 Myxococcota bacterium | reverse complement strand
CAAGATGGGATCTGCAAGCAGATCGAGAATCTCTTTCCGGAGATTTGTCCGGTCGAAAGCTTCATCGATGAAGTCGCTATCTTTGGCGATCCTAGCGTCGACGAAGAAGGTAACTTCGTTCCTGGCGAGCAGGTCGATACCCAGACCCAGTTACGCATCTCTACCCGACACAATGGCGCGGTCGTAGACACTGCTATCGATTACGACGTGCGTCATAACCGCAGTTGGATCGAGGCCGCTCGTCTTTGGACCCTGCTTCAGGGTTCTGATCAAAACGCCGTCGGTATCAATGCAAAAGACGAAGAGCTATCGTATTCGAGTGGTATTGAAGCGCTAGACGAGCTCCTGAGCTCGGCGCGTAAAGGGATCAGCCTACAACGCTACAAAGGTCTTGGTGAGATGAATCCGGAGCAACTCTGGGAAACCACCATGGATTATGATGAGCGCAAACTACTGCGCGTGCAGATCGCCGATATCGAAGAGGCTAATAAAGTCTTTTCGACCTTGATGGGCGACCAGGTCGAGCCGCGTCGTGCCTTCATCGAGGATAACGCGCTCAACGTCGACAATATCGACGTCTAGGGACACCGGAGCCGACCGCTAATCGGCGACCGCTTCGTTATAGGCTCGGGTACAAACCCGAGCCTGCAATCGTAATTACAAGCCTAAACCCGAGACGGTGGGCCTTTGGGCGAAGCGCCTAAGCCTACGCTTCTTCGCCCTCGTCAACATCATCATCGACCTCTACTTCATTGTCTGAAGCTGCTTCGGCGGCGGCAATCGCTGATTCGTCAAGCTCTTCGCCAGCCTCCTCGAGGCCTTCTTGCTGGGCATCGACGAGTTCCTCTTCGAGGTCTCGCATGCCCACAGCGCGCACGACGGTCATACCTTTATCGAGATCGATTAAACGCACGCCCTGGGTGTTGCGGCCGATGGTGCTAATCTGGTCCATGTGGGTACGCATAATGATACCCCCGGAACTGACCATCATTAATTCGCGATCATCCGAAGCGACGAGAATACCGACCAAATCACCGTTTCGACGGGTGCATTGGATGGTGATCAGCCCTTTACCACCGCGCCGCTGAACCCGGTACTCGCTAAGCGCGGTGCGCTTACCGTAGCCGTTGGCGGTAACGCTGAGCAGGTCAGCCTCGGAATCGGCGGGGACAACCACAGCTCCAACAACTTGATCACCTTCGCGCAGGCTAATGCCGCGCACGCCTCGTGAGCCGCGCCCCATGGAGCGGACATCCGTTTCTTTAAAGCGTACGGCGATACCGTTTGCGGTTGCCAGGATGATCTGGTCGCCGCCTTGGCTCATGCGCACATACTTCAGACGATCGCCCTCTTCGACCACCAAAGCTTTGAGACCGACCGAACGAGGGCGGGCATAGGCCATAAGCGGAGTCTTTTTGATGCGACCGCGCTCGGTTACGGTGACTAAGAAGCGATCTTCTTGGAATTTGTGGACGGGGAGAATAGCGCAGATTTGCTCTTCTTTTCCCATATGCTCAAGCAGGTTGACGATGGGACGACCTTTGGCGTTAGCACCGGATTCGGGCAACTCATGTACCTTCATCTGATAACAAACCCCGCGGGTGGTAAAGACCAGCAAGCGGCTGTGGTTTTTAGCTACGAAGAGATGCTCGACGGCGTCCTCTTCCTTGGTCGACATGCCCGTTTTACCTCGCCCGCCGCGACGTTGGGTGCGGTAGGTGTCGAGCGCTGTACGCTTGATGTAACCAGCACCCGAAACCGTCACCACCATCGGGTGGTTGGGGATGAGGTCTTCAGCATTGAAGTCTTTTGAAATCTCTTGGATCTCGGTGCGTCGCTCGTCCCCGAAGTCGGTGCGTACGCCAGCGAGGTCGGCCTTGATAACCGCTAACAACTCTCGCACGTCGCCGAGAATTTTGAGCAAACCGTCGATAGTCGAGCGAATCTCTTCGAGTTCGCTCTGGATTTTTTCCGATTCAAGCCCGGTCAGACGCTGCAAGCGCATCTCGAGGATGGCCTTGGCTTGCAGATGAGACAGCGAAAAGCGGCTTTGCAGACCGGCGCTCGCCTCTTCGGTGGTACGGCTGGCGCGAATCAGCGCGATCACTTCATCGATGTTATCCAAGGCGATGATGAAGCCTTCGAGGATATGCTCACGCTCGCGCGCCTTGCGCAGTTCGAAGCGGCAGCGGCGGCTGACGACGTCGCGGCGATGGGCGATGAAGGCGTCGATCAAGTTGGCCAAAGTACAGGTGCGCGGACGCCCTTGATCGATGGCTAATAAGTTAATGCCAAAGCTGCTCTGTAAGCGGGTCTGCTTAAAGAGGGCGTTGAGTACCACCTCTTTGATGGAGTCGCGCTTGAGCTCGACGACCATGCGCATACCCGTACGGTCGCTCTCATCACGCAGGTCCGAGATACCCATCAACTTCTTGTCTTTAACCAAGTTGGCAATGCGCTCGATCTCGCGGGCTTTATTCACCTGATACGGAAGCTCAACAACGACGATGCGCCAGCGGTCGTTAGGCATGGGCTCAAATTCGGCACGGGCGCGCACATGCACGATGCCACGACCCGTGCGGTAGGCCTGATGAGCGCCTGACACGCTGCATAAGATTCCGCCGGTCGGGAAATCAGGAGCCGGCACACGAGCGATCAGCTCATCGATACTGCAGCTCGGGTTATCGATGCGATGCAAAGTAGCGTTGATGACTTCGGTCATATTATGCGGAGGGATGCGCGTCGCCATGCCCACGGCAATGCCTTCGGAGCCATTGACGAGAAGGTTAGGAAAACGTGCAGGGAGCACCAAAGGCTCATGCATAGACTCGTCGTAGTTAGGCCCGAAATCGACGGTCTCTTTGTCGATATCGGACATTAAGTAGCTGGAGAGTTTCGTCATACGCGCTTCGGTGTAACGCATGGCGGCGGCGGAATCGCCGTCGACCGAACCAAAGTTCCCCTGACCGTCGACCAGCAAGTAGCGCAGCGAAAAGCTCTGCGCCATGCGCACCAAAGTGTCATACACCGCCGTGTCACCATGCGGATGGTACTTACCAATAACATCACCGACCACACGAGCCGACTTCTTATAGGGGCGATTCCAGCCGTTGCTCAGTTCCTGCATAGCAAAAAGAACACGGCGATGAACCGGCTTTAGGCCGTCGCGAATATCAGGAAGAGCGCGCCCGACGATGACCGACATGGAATACTCGAGGTACGACTTGCGCATCTCGTCTTCGATGGTGACCATGCTGACCCTACCGATGTCGCTACCGCTAGCGCCGCCGCTTTCATCACCGTTTTCGGTGTTTTCTTCGGTCTCTTCGGTTTCGATTTCGGGCTCGTTGGTTTCGTCGCTCATAGCGCTCTCCAGATCATGCCCACCCTTCTAAACCAAGCCCCCTAAACGTCAAGCGGTTTCGCGTACGCGAGCGCCCGCTCGCGCGCGCTCGCACGAGGATTCAGTGTTGCCGTCAGGCACAGGTTTACCTAAGGGCCCGAAGAACAAATCAAGGATAACCTCCATGAGCCTCAACGAAGCCACCCTACGCGACGCTCTGCGCAGCGTTAACGACCCTGAGATCGGCAAAGACCTCGTTACCTTGAACATGGTCGGAGCCATCGCTATCGATGGTGATTCAGTGTCGGTTGTCATCGACCTAACCACCCCGGCATGCCCCCTTAAAGGGAAGATTCAAGGCGATGTTACCGAAGCGCTCCAGAACGTAGGAGCAGGCGAGGTTAGCATCGAATGGGGGGTGCAGATGGCGGGGCAAATGAACGGCCAAACCAGCCTGCTTCCAAACGTCAAATACGTCATCGCCGTCGGCGCTGGCAAAGGCGGCGTGGGCAAGAGCACCATCGCTGTCAACCTCGCTGCAGGACTGGTTCGCAGCGGCGCCAAGGTCGGCTTGCTCGATGCCGACATCTACGGTCCATCCATCCCGACCATGTTGGGAATTACGGCAAAGCCGCAAGCTGGCGCCGACCGCAAAATAATCCCCATACAGGCTCATGGCATGAAGGTCATGTCGATGGGCTCCTTCGTCGAAGCCGATGCGGCGCTGGTTTGGCGCGGTCCGATGCTCAACAACTCACTTAAACAGTTCTTTGGTGATGTGCGTTGGGGCGATCTTGATTACCTCGTTATCGACCTACCGCCGGGAACCGGCGATGTGCCCTTGAGCGTCGCCCAACTGGTTACGGTGGGCGCAGCGGTAATTGTAACCACACCGCAAGATGTCGCTGTCGCCGATGTTGTGCGCGCTAAAACGATGTTCGACACCCTAAAAATCCCGGTCGCTGGGCTGATCGAGAACATGGCAGGCTTTGTTCCCGAAGGCGGCGGCGAGAGCATCCCTCTCTTCGGCTCCGGAGGCGGCGCTAAAGCAGCGGAAAAACTAGACGTGCCGCTGCTCGGCTCTTTGCCCATCGACGCGCGTCTGTCGGTTCAAGGCGACGAGGGCACACCGATGGTGCTCGCCGACCCCGACAGCGACCTGGCGCTGAGCTTGTTGGCATTAGCCCAAAATATCGCCGGCCGGCTTAGCGTTTTGGCGCTGGGTCGGGCTGCAAACAGCCAAGCGGGAGGCATTCAGGTCGAGCGTAGCTAGCGGTAATCGTAACTCGGCACGGGGGCGATCTCGCTTTCGAAAGCAAGCTCCCACAAACGATGCACGATGAGGTGCACGACGGCTCCCTGTTTTTGCACACGGCCCGAAGCTGCAAGCAGAGCTGAGTCGCGTAAAACCGCAGAAAATCGCTCGGCTACCTTTTTCCAAATCACCAAATTAACAAAGCCGGTTTCATCTTCTAAGGTCACAAAAGTTACACCCGAGGCATTATGAGGCCGCTGTCTACAGATCACGAGGCCACTGCAACGGGCGCGCCTTTTATCGTCCAAAGCATAAAGCTCCGCAGCGCTGCTAAACCCTTGAGCCGCGCAGGGCTCGCGCAGGAGCGCAAAAGGGTGACCTCGGGCGCTATGCCGAGAAGCCCGTTGGTCCCAGGATATCTGCTCAAAAGCGTCGAGGATAGGGAGGTTTAGAGACTGCTCCGGCTCACTAAGAATTAGCGGCTCGCGCCGGCTAAGCCCGGGGTCGCTGAGTTGCCAAAGCACCTGGCGACGACTTCCAAACGACTTAAAAGCTCCCGCCTCGGCGAGCGCCTCTAGCGACGCTTTATCGAGACCGAGCCGGCGCGCATAACACGCCAATTGCTCACCTTTAATCGGCGCTCCGGCGGCTTCGATCAGGCTACGCTGAGCGCTGCCGAGACCCTTGATGACTCTCAGCCCCATGCGCAGCGCATAACCCTCGCCAAAAGACTCGAGTTTACAATCCCATGGCGATTCATAGACATCGACGGGGAGCAACTGAACACCCTCTCGCTGAGCCCCGTAAACAAGGCTCGAGATGCTATAAAAACCCATCGGCTGAGCGTTGATAAGGGCAGCATAAAAATGAGCCGGATAATGACATTTTAAAAACGCCGTTGCGTAGCTGATCAAGGCGAAACTAGCAGCGTGGCTTTCTGGAAAACCATATTCTCCAAAACCTTTGATCTGGGCGTAAACGCGCTCTGCAAAGGTTTCTGAAATTCCTTTAGCGATCATACCACTGACCAAGCGTTGGTGATGACGCTCGATACAACCCGAGCGCTTCCAGGCCGCCATATCCCGTCGCAACTGGTCGGCTTCTCCGGGACTGTAATCTGCGGCCGCCATGGCGATGCGCATCACCTGTTCTTGAAACAGCGGGATGCCCAGCGTTCGCCGCAAGACAGGCTCAAGACAGGCGTGGGGATAGATCACCGGCTCGAGCCCATCGCGACGGCGCAGATAAGGATGCACCATATCACCGGAGATTGGCCCGGGCCGGATCAGCGCCACCTCGACTACGAGATCATAAAAGCATTGCGGCTTTAGGCGCGGCAGCATGTTCATTTGGGCTCGCGACTCAATCTGAAAAACGCCCAGAGAATGGCCCTGCGAGAGCATCGCATAGGTAGGTTTATCGTCGGCCGGAATGTTCGCCAGGCTATCCTGATCTTTGGACATTAAAAACGAAGCGGGCTTAAGCGGAGGGTAGTGACGTAAAAGCTCAAAACAACGCTGCAACTGGCTGAGCATCCCCAAGGCCAGTAGGTCGACCTTAAACAGTCCGAGGGTCTCAATATCGTTTTTGTCCCACTGAATAACGGTGCGCTTAGCCATCGCCCCATTTTCGATGGGCACCAAAGTATCGATTGGCTCATGGCCGAGCAGAAAACCACCGGGGTGGATGGAGGTATGGCGCGGTGTGTCGAGCATCTGGGCGATGAGGTTACACCATAACTTTACACGTAGGCTTTGCGGGTCCAACCCAGCCTTTTGCAGGACCTTTTCGGGGATGTCTTTGGAGAAACCGGCGCTTTTCTTCACTAAGGCATTTACTTCGCTTATAGGTATATTGAGTGCTTTGCCGCTGTCTCGTATTGCTGATTTGCGTCTATAACGTATGTTTACGGACACCATGGCAGCATAACGTCGTCCGTATTTTTCATACACATATTGAATCACTTCCTCGCGGCGTTGATGGGCAATATCCAAATCGATATCGGGCGGCTCGCTGCGTTCACGGGATAAAAACCGCTCGAACAAGAGGTCATGCTGCAACGGGTCTACCGCGGTGATGCCAAGGCAATAACAAAGCACAGAATTAGCCGCCGAGCCGCGCCCCTGACAAAGAATCTCCTGCTCACGGCAAAAACGAACGATCTCCCACATGGTAAGAAAATAGCCCTCATATTCAAGCTCCCCAACCAACTCGAGTTCACGCCGAAGCTGCTCAAACACTTGTGATGGAACGCCTTTTGGGTAACGTTTTTCAGCCCCGTTTTGAGCCAGGTCTCGTAAGTGGTCCCTGCCATTAATTCCCTCGGGCAGACGCTCGCAGGGATAGCGGTAACGCAGCTCAAAGAGATCAAAGTTGCAACGCTCGGCGATGCTTAGGCTGGCTTCAACCCAAGCCGGGTCGGACTTAAAACGCGCCGAAAAACCAACCGCTGATTCGAGACCATGTTGGTCGTTACGACGCAGGCGCCCACCCGCGTTTTCGAGGTTACAGCCAAGGCGAACGCAGCTCAGGACATCCTGTAGTTTGCGCAAACTTCGGTGGTGGTAGAGATGCTCATTAGCGGCGACGATGGGCAACTCAAAGCGGCGAGCTCGGGACTGCAACAACTGGTTTCGTCTCTGCTCCTGAGGACAGCCATGCTCGCTGATTCGCAGGTAGAGGTCGCCATCAAAAGCCTCTTTTAAGGTCGCCACTTCGGCGGCTTTGATGCTGCCGCTCGCTCCGAGCCAACCATCATCTCCGCCGAGTAGGGCGATGCACCCCGGAGCCGCATCGCAAAGCTCAAGCAACGACAACTCGCTATACCCTTTCGTACAGCGCAGCCTACCGCGACTCAGTAACTGGGTTAAACGACCATAACCTATGCGATCTTTTGCGAGCAGAGCGGCGCGGCGCCCGCCGACTAAGTTAAGCTCAGCTCCATAAATTAACTTAATACCGAATTGGCGCGCCGCGGCTGCCGCTCTAGGTGCTCCTGCGAGGCTATCGCTATCGGTAAGCGCTAAGGATTTTAGGCCCAAACAACGAGCCTGCTCCATAAGCTCCTCAGGATGCGACGCCCCCTCGAGCAAGGAAAAGTGGCTTTTGCACCAAAGCGGTACGTAATCGACCATCAGGCGACCCAACCGATCAGCCACCAGCGCCCGTCCAGCCGGTCGTTGAGCAACCAAAGCAATCGCCCGCTTTGCATGCGCAGCAGGTATTCGTCTTGATCCAAAGGGTTTCGCCACCAGCCCTGCTGCAAAGGGTAAGGCCCGCCAACCGCCACCACCGATTCACCCGAAACAACCCACGAAGAGTGCTCTTTGGGCGCCTCAACAAGCTGCGGCTCGGCGAGCAGCCGACGCACCCAAGAAGAGCTTTTAGCGACTTCGGTATAGGCCGGCCAAACCCCGCTATGCTGATGCCAGCGAGCCGCTTCTTTCGGATGATGTCGACGACGGACCTCAGCGCGATAAAGCCGGTTCTCACCAAGTTCGGCGCGCAGCCGATCAAGCCCCTCATCGCCGCGCCGCGCGTCGGCGCCAAAAGTGCTAAAAAGACGTAACTGCTCGAGGGGGGCGGCGAGCCCTTCGAGCAGCATATCGACGCGCTCTAGCGGCGCCAACAAGCGGCTTGCTTCAAGATGCAAACGAAGAAGGTCCAAAAGAACAACCTCATCGAGAGAAGGCCGTGCGGGGCGAACAGAGAAAACGCGCTCGACTCCCCCTTCCTGCACTGCCTCTAAACGTAGCGCCGAACAGGCAAGGGCACGCCGCGCAAGGTCTTCGAGGGCGCTGCCTAAATATGATTTTACGGCAAACAACAAAGGCTCGAGTTGGGCTGTCCCCTCGGCAACCGGCAGGGCGATGCGCAAAGGTTCAAAAACCTTAAAATGCTGCCAATTTAGAGGACTTCCGCCGAGCCAAGCAAGGCGCTCACTTAAGGCTTCACCGTAACGGTCCCTGAGGGCGTTGCGCGGTAAACGCTGTAAATCACCGAGTTGATGCAGACCCAAACGAGCCAAACTGAGCTCGGCGCTCGCTCCTAAATTAAGGCAAGAAAGCGGCAGAGCCGCCAAGGCTTTGGGTTGCTCAACAAGGCTCAGTGAGCGCTGCTCTCCCGCCTTCATACGCTGCGCTAAAAGACTTGCGGCATAGGGTGTGCAGCCCCAGACAGCCGCTGCGGGCCAAGTCAACTCACAAAGCGAAGTTTGCACCTCAAGCAACCATTCGGAGGTCTCACTTTGCATGCCGAAAGATTCCAGCCACAAGCTGCTCAACTGGTCGGAGCACCAGGCTACATCGGGGCTATAACGCTGAAGATGCTTAGCTAAAACGGGCAGCGGCGGAGGGCCGCTGTCTTCGTCCCAGATAAAGCTAAGGGCAACCGGGCAACGCATGAAACGCTTCGCTGCTCTGCCAAAGGCTGTTTCTTCCGCGATCTCGCAACGCATCCAAACGCAAACACCCCGGCTTATCGACGGCGGGGCTAACCTGAACCGCCAAAGAAAAAGCGGCATCTAGGCTAGGCCGCTCAACGAGCACAGAGACGCCCATACTATAACGCTCAGCATGTGCGGCGAGACGGCGCAGAACTGCTCTTGAGGGTAATTCATCGCTGTCGAGAACCACCAAACCAAGGCCACCGGAACGCGCTAACAGATCCGCTGCGCGCCCCATGGTTCGCGCAGCATCGAGGCGAGCGACCATTAGGCTATTAATATCGATCCCCGCAGCCTGTAAGTCGGGCGCAAAAGGCTCAAATCCGGTTTTAACCAGCCAAGCACAACGCTGCTGCTGTCGCTGAGCTTGCGCTACTAAAGCAGCCACCGCGCTGACTCTGCCTAAACCACAGATAAGGCTAAGACGTCCGCGCAACGCGGATAGGCCCCAAAGAGACTCTTCCCGCCGCGGTTTGGCTTGCAACTCACTACCGCGCAGCACGCCGGCGCGCATCAACTGCAAACGGCTCAAGCCCTTAGCCATGATAACTCGGCTCCCCTTCGAGATAACGATGCACTTCGACGACCACGCCGAGTAAGCGAAGAGAATCTTCAAGAACAACGATATCACTGAAGTTAGGGTTCTCTGGGTGTAGTTTGATCTTAGTTTTCGTTAGATGAAGCCTTTTGACGGTAGCCTCATCGTCGACAAGCGCCACCACAACGGCGCCATGACGGGCCACCGAAGAACGTCGAACCAAAAGTAAATCGCCAGGAAAAATACCCGCTCCGGTCATGCTCTCCCCGGCAACACGCAGTAAAAAATGCTGTTCGTCAGGACGTCGCAGAGCCAGATCGAGAAAACCGTCAGGCTCCTCGAGGGCAAGGCTCAAGGCGCCAGCCTGAACCTGGCCGAGGATGGGAACCTGACGGCGCGGGTAAGCGCTCTGCTCCGGCAGCGCGTAACCCCGAGAACGGCCCTTAAACTGGAGCAGGTCACCGGCCTCAACCAGAGCTTTAAGATGCTGTCTAGCGCTCTCTACAGCGGCAAAGCCAAAGGCGCTTTGCACCTCGCGCACCGTAGGTGGATGCCCCTCGATAATACGGCCCTGCACATAAGTTAAAATACGGCGGCGCAATTGAAGGGTCGCTTGGCGCATGAGTTTCTCCAGACGCTCGTCTTGTAAAACAGACGTTTGTCTGGATCAAGTGCGCAAAGCGAAAGAACTCAATAAACCTGTTTATAGTTTAGGGTTACTCGATCATTATGGCTGAACATACCAAATAGACTATCCTCAGGACCCCCGAAAATTTCCGCTGATACCGCTACTTTTGAGCGCTCGCCATCAAGCAGCCATGCCAACGAAGGCATGGCCAACCAATCGCCAGCAAAAGGATGCACCACCCCAAGCAGTAAAACATCGAAGCGTTCTTTAAAGCGCATTTTCGTCATTAAATTAACGCTGATAAGATGTGCTGAAGAAGCAGCAAAAGGGCGCTCTAGACTACCGTCTCGAGCCGTCAAACCGGCGTCCAAAATCATCAACGGCTGCTTGGGGACATCGGCGACCCAAAAGTCACTGATGCCCAAAACAGCGATAAGCCCGGGAGGGCTCTGGTACTCGACCTGCAAGGCGGTATGCAGAGTCGCCAAGCCAGGTAAGGGCTTCATCGCCGGATCAAAAAGCACACGGCCACCTAGAAACTTAGGTGTCCAGGCGCTCTCGAGAGCAACCACAACAGAACCAAAGCTGCGTCGTGCCTGAGCACCGATCTGCGCTAAGCGGTGAAACACACTGCTGATCAAAATCGAAGGATCACCGCTCGCTCGAGCTTGCATCATCTTGCCCTGAAAACGCTCCAAAGTGGCTATAGTCTCTGGGGTCATCGTCTCCAACAAAGGCGCATCGCCCATAGTCGTCACCATGCCTATAACGCGGATCAGGTCCTCATCCATGCGCAACTCGGGAAGGGTATCAAAGCCATAAAACCCCCAGATTCCGAGCTCAGCACCCTTATAACGACCACGCAAACGCAGGGCGCCCGAAAGGTCGGCAGGCTTTAATTCGGGCCGAGTAAAATACATTAAATTATTTTGCCAAAACTCTTCGACGCTCGGATCGATCAGCCAAGCAATATCGCCCAGCGGCAAAGCGCCGCCTTGCCCCGGACGCACCATGCCCCAATCATTGCCCCATAAACGCAATTCAGCTGGGCGGTGAAGCGGCACAAAAGCTAATTCCAGATGTGCATCCCGGCGAAAGCTAAGGGTATAACGCGCCGTAACGGCCTCGACGGGAAGGCTGGAGTCGTCGGGGTTGCCGACCGGGCCAAAGCGTAGATCACGCGGCGCAAACATAACCGAAGGACCCATGCCGTCGGTAACACTCCAGTCCACCTTTTGCAGTCCGAGTTGCAGCACCAAGCGCTGACCCAGAGAATAGTCGTAACGCATCTCGGTGATCTCGGTCTGCAGCAAAGACTTAATCTCTCCCCCCTCATTCGGATGGTCCATACTGCCCCACATGCGCAGCCGAGCACCAACCCGCCAGGTTCGGCCGGGCGCCGTCTTATGAGTCAAATGAAGGCGAAGGCCGCGCCACGCTTCAAAAAAGTCTTCCGGGGCGCCGAGTTGAGCGCGCTGGTGTCGCGTATCCACGCTAACACCCATATCCATATTACCTTTAAGCAGGGTCGACCGACGATAAACTGGCGCTGCAGGGGCTTGCGCCTCTTCAAGCCCAAGCTCTTCACCCGGGTCGCTATCTTCCAGCCCAAAATCCTCCTCCTGCGCGAGCGCAGAGGAGGCCAACAAAACGGTAAACCAAAACATCTTCATACCCCCCCCTATGCGCCAACACATAAAAAACAAAGACGCTCGCCAAGGCGGCGAGCGTCCGTGAAGCAAAACTCGATGATTAGGAGCTAATCACCAATCGGCGCAGCGACCGGTTCAGCAACAGGTAGGTCGGTAATGCTCGCTTCGTAGATCTCTTTGATGATCTCAGGGTTAGCAAAGGGGTTACGGCTGTTAACACCGGTCCACTGAGCTTCGCCTTTGGGACGCCATAAGAAGTCTGGGTTTTCACCCTTCCATCCGGCGTTGACCACATCGCCCTCTTTGTACTCGAGCCAATAGTTAAAGCTCTTCGGGCTACCCGCAAAGGTCACGCTGGAATTATAATGACGAATCTCGCCATCACCAGCCGGGCCGTTATGACCGCGGGCCTCTTCACGGTTAAAGTTCTCAACCTTGCGCTCGCTCACTTTGAACGATTCAAAGTTATAATTCCAAACATGCGAACCGGAGTCGCGATCCATGGCGGCGCCACGGCCGTCCGACAGCCACTTTTTCATGGTGGTATGGTACAAGCCGGGGTCCATATCGGCTTTATCTTCACGGGCGATATATTTGATCTCATCCGCAGAAACGGTCTTTTTAGTGCCATCATCGAGGGTCAACTCAATGTCTTTCCCCGAGCCTTCGGCGACCATATAATCACCGTTCCAGCGCCACATATCCTTGGTGCGGAAATCATCGCCGGTCATGTTCGATATTTTACCCGAAAGCTGCTTGCCATCGTTGAGCACAACAATGTCTGAGCGCTCGTCGTAACGACTACCGACAAAGTCGGTACCGCCAGCTTGAGAATCAGCAACCACCGTAAGCAGACCGCGAATGTCTTGCGGGGTAAAGGTTACGCCATCGAGGGTAACATCATGTTTGGGGTCTTCAAACAGGATACCGGCCAAGGCCACCTTATCGCAACTGCCCCACCAGCCGACGCTCATGCTGCCGTCGACCTTACCGTCGGAGTTCGGGTTGGAGAGGATGACCTCTTTCGCTTCGTCAGCGGTCAATTGGGTACCGTCGGCTTTGAGGTATTGGATGTTTTTCTCTCCGCCATCGCCATCAACCAACTTACGGGTAAGGATCTCATCACCAAGTTTCGGAATAAAAGCACCGCGATTGACCACCGCAGCAAAGTCGTCGCGAGCGTTGAGAAAATCAACCTTCACACCTTTGCTAAGCTTGCCATCGCCATCAAAATCAACACCCGTTGTCATCTCAGCGTTTTTCTCATTCAGGCCTGCTTTGGGGATGTAATGCCCCTTATCCTTATCGCCAACGAGCCAGTTCAGCGCAGGTTTGCGTTCAAACTCAAGGGCCTTAGCGCCCGCTTCATCACCGCGCCCTACTTTCAGCTTATCAAGCTTATCCAAAGCGCCGTCGGTAGCCCATAAGTTGGTGCGCGGGTTGCCCTCGACGGAACCGCTACCGGCCATCGGCCAATAGGTGGTTGTCCAAGGGGCGCGTTTAGCTTCAACTAAATCCTGTACCTTCGTGGGATCCAAACCGTACTTATTAACTTCAACACCATCGTGAAGTCCATCATTGTCAGTATCGACCAAGCGCGGGTCACTACCGATTTTAAACTCCTTGGCGTTGCTCAGGCCGTCTTTATCAAAGTCGCCTCTAGGGTCGGCGCGCAGAGCCGCGTCGAAATCGGGGTTGAGAAAGCGCTGGAGGTCGAGCTTGGCACCGGCATCAAACAGATCAGCATGCTTGGTCAGCACCTTGTCGAGAGCCGTCTTTTCATTGGCGGTTACGCCGGGTCCGTCTTGAGCAGCGGTGATGAGCTTAGCAACATCAGCGCGATTAAAAGCACCGGCACTAGCCATGGTGGTTGCGAGGTTGGAGATTTTATTCGGCATCTTTACTACCCTTTCAAGGGTTCTGGGGAGTATTTCCCCGTAATCAGATAGGAATCGTGACCTTTATCGGGGTGAGCGCTTAGCGGTTGCGGCCCATCCGCAGCTTGCCCGATTACCAGCACAGCGCTAGAATTTATGAGCATCGCTATATATCCAAGCGACAGGCTCTTTGGAACCCCCTACGAAAGGCTTTTTCCATGTTGGTGCATATGGATCTACGCGGCGAGGTTTGTCCCCTAACCTTCGTACGTGTGCGCCTCTGGCTTGAGACCGCTGAGCTCGGCGCCGAGCTCGTCGTTGAGGTGGATTATCAACCTGCCACCCAAAGCATCCCGCGCTCCTTAAAAATCCTCGGTCAGCAATTCATTACTTGTCAGGCGCTTAGCGATGGCGCCTGGCGCCTGCATCTGCGCAAGGTGGTGTTAGATCCTACTGAGAAAACGGGTTTGAGCCATGACGGATAACAGCGAGAGACGTGAAAGCATCCGCATCCCCATGCGCTTTCAGGTCTGCAGTACGAACAGCGACTGGCAGAGCTTCAATGGCGACTTGTCGATCAGCGGCGTGCGCCTAGACGCCATCAGTCCTTACCGCTTTGCGCCGATAACAGAACTGCGCATGCAGTTGCCCGACGAACTCAAACAGCGCCAAGTCAGCGTGCTTATAAAACGCTATTTTACGAGCGATTCGCAAGTGCATGCAGCAGCGACTTTCGATGGTTTAGAGCTAGAAGCCGAGCTCGCCATTGCGCGCGTCATCGACGCATACCAAGGCTAAACGATGACGATCAGCGCCACGCGCCTCGCCCTCCCCTTACCCTGGGGAGGCCTGGTCTATCCCACCCTAATCCAACGCGGGAAAACGCGGGTTCTCATCGATTGTGGCCACAGCAGCAAAGCGAGCCGAGCCGCCCTGCTCAAAGCATTAAAAGGCAAGGCTCCTGACCTATTAATTATCACCCACGCGCATCAAGATCATTACGGAGGCCTCCCCGCTCTGCTCGATGCGTATCCTGATTTACCGGTCTACGCAGCGCGCTGCGCGCAGCCATATTACGAAGATCAACAGCGCACAGTGATGCAGCACCATGCCCACCTTAAAGCATTTTCACAGCGCATGAGCTTGAACGAGGCGATCAGCCAGCAGGTGCTCTCAGGTTTTGAAAAAATAGCGAACAGCGGCTGCGGAACGCCTCTGGCGCGCCTGCTCGATGACGGTGATCACCTCGATATTGATGGGATTGAACTGCGCGTTCACCACCACCCTCGCCACCACCACCACCACCTGGTGTTGCAGCTACCGCAAAGCGGTCAATTGATTACGGGCGATAATATATTCGCCACCCACCTAACTCCACCCCAAGTTCGCTTCGGCGACGACGGCAAGCGTATCGCGGACCTCCCGCTACTGCTCGAGTCCCTACAAAAACTCGCGGATATCGGTGGTCATGCGCTGCCTTCCCACGGTGAAGAACTGCCTGATGTTCGCTCGGTCGCGCTGAGCTCTAAAGCTGCCTACGAACGCACCGCCGAGCGCGTGCGCAAGGCCATGGCCACACACCAGAACGCCCCAAAACTCGAAGAGTTGTTGTCGCAAGTATTTGGAAAGGTTCCTGTCGATTTTATCGGATTAAGGTTGGGGTTTTTGCTCGGCTATGCCGATTGGGTGGGCGCCGGAGAAAATTACCGATGAAACCGAGTCCTCATTTAGCTTTAGCGCTCGACGTCTCTAGCGCCAAACATGCCCTTCAGTTGGTCGAGCAGACCGCCGACTCGGTCGCCGTTTATAAAATCGGCATGCAGTTGTTCTACGCCGAAGGGCCGGCGCTTGTCCGTCAGATCAAAGCGGCTGGGCGGCAGGTGTTTCTCGACCTTAAACTGCACGATATCCCAAATACCGTAGCCTCGGCATTGCGCAGCGTCGCTCCGCTAGGGGTAGATTACCTCACCCTTCATGCCAGCGGCGGACCTGCAATGATGCAGGCTGCCGCGGCGGCAGCGGGGCCTGTTCGACTACTCGCGGTAACCGTGCTCACGAGCATGGAGCAAAACCAACTGGCTGCCGTTGGCCTCCAGTGCTCAACTGAAAAACAGGTGTTGAGACTGGCTAGGCTAGCTCAAAAGAGCGCTATTAGCGGCTTGGTTTGTTCTCCTTTAGAGGCTGCCATGTTGCGCCGAGAACTTGGCGATTCTGCCTTTTTGGTCTGTCCGGGCATCCGCCCGAGCGGCAGCGACAAGGCTGACCAAAAACGCATCGCCACACCCCAACAAGCCCTCGCCAACGGCGCCAATCTACTGGTCGTTGGCCGACCCATCCATCAATCCGATGACCCCCGCCAAGCGGCGAGGCGCATCGCCGAGGAGTTATTATGAGCGACGTTGTTTTTGGTGTTCACGCTGTCCACGAGGCCTTGTCCACTGGACGCGGTAAATTATTGATTGTCCAAGGGGAGAACCCTCGGCTCCTGCCGCTCCTCGAAGAGGCGAAAGCCCTGGGTGTCACCAGCAGGCAAGCAGGAAAAAATGAGCTTGAACGGCGCAGCGCCGGCACCCGTCACCAGGGGTGCGCGCTCGAGGTCGCCGCTTTTCGCTACGCCGAGCTTGAAGAGTTGATGGCCGCAAGCGGGCCGATTATTGCCCTCGATGGGGTGGAAGACCCAGGCAACCTCGGCGCTATTATCCGCTCAACCTATGCTCTCGGCGGCGCTGGTGTGCTCATCCCCAAACATGGCGCTTCCCCGGTAACCCCTGCTTGTGAGCGCTCCTCCGCGGGTGCCGCTTCGCTGCTGCCCATCGCCTGTGTCACCAATTTAGCGCGCGCCTTAGATACGCTCAAAAAGGCAGGGCGCTGGGTTTACGCAGCTGATATTAACGGCGAGGGCACGCTCGACGACTTTGACCTCAGCGATCAGTTAGTCATCGTTCTCGGCAGCGAAGCTAAAGGCCTTCGCCCCAATGTGTTGAAGCGCTGTGACGGGGTCTTTCGCATCAATATGGTACGGGACTTCGAGAGCCTCAACGTCAGCGTCAGTGCGGCGCTTTGTCTTGACGCGGTTCGTCGGGCTTAGCGTTCATACGTTTTCGCAAAGCGATCGCGCGCTCTAGAGATAAGGCTTCGTTTTTTAGCGAGGCGTGACCCGGGTGAACCACAAAAGCGGCTTCAAGCCTCTTTTGCGCTTCGAGGAAGCGGCCCAACTCCTTTAAAACCATGATCTGATTGCGCCAATAACGCACCTCGGCGGGGTCGCGTTTTGCCGAACGCTCAAAGGCGCTTAAAGCCTCAGGGAAGCGGCCCAGAAGGTAAAACGAAGAACCCATGTTGTTATTGAGTTCGGCGTCGCCGTGCGCATGAGTTAAGCCCGATCGATACTGCGCCACGGCCTCTTTAAAGCGCTCCAAGCCGTGAAGCGCCATGCCCAGACCATTGTGTGCCTCGAGCATACCCGGACGCTGGGCAAGGGCTTGTTTGTAAGCTTTGATCGCCTGATCGAGTTTACCGGAGCGACGCCATAAGTCGCCTAGTCGAGCCTGGGCTAAAGGGTCGGGTGTCCCAACGCTCAAAGCTTGACGAAACGAAGACCGCGCTTCTTCGTTGCGTTTTTGGCCCATAAGAATCTCGCCCAAAGCCGTATGTAACGCACCTATATTCGGGCGCAAGCGCAAGGCCGTGCGTAGAATATCAATGGCCTGGCGATGGCGCTTGGTCGAACTCAAGTGACGCGCATAATTTCGCACCAGGGCGGAATGCCCAGGGTTGTCGACGACGCCCTGCTTTAATAAGGCGATCGCCCGCCTGCGTTTGCCGGTAAACAACACAGCCATCGCCGTGTCATTGCTCAAACCGCCGTGACGAGGCCAGCGGCCGCGCGCCGAGCGCAGCACTTTTAAGGCTTCGTTTTGTTTGCCTTGCCCCTGAAGCGCCGCGGCTAATGCCAAGTGGACATCGACATCGTCGCTGGAACGACGCAGTTCACGTCGTAATACACTCACCGCCTCCTTCGAGCGCCCCGCTCGGCTCAAAGCGATGCCTAACTCAGCGGCGCTAGAACCTTTTTCTCGAAACAGCCCGATGGCCTCCGCGCCTCGCCCAAGATCGGTGAGTATTTTTCCCTGTAAACGGCGCGCCGCTAAACGTTCTTGTTCATTTTTGGCTGCACTTTCCGAGGATTTGGCGCCCTTTAAAGCGTCGTTCAGTCTTGAGCGCATGCGCAGCGCGCGGGCGCGCAGATAAAGATGGTCGTAGGACGAGGGAGCCGAACTGGAATTAGTTAAAGTTAAGACCTCAAGCGATCGACCGAGTTCGAGTAAAATACGCCCCTCAAGAAGCAACTCATCTTCACCGCTTCCTTGCATTTTTCGAGCTGCTTTCACCGCAACTAAAGCGTCGTTCATCGCCGCCGACCGACGCAGGGCTAAGGCTAAATTATAGTAATTGTTGCGGTTTTCCGGCTCAGTTTTAATTAGTGATTTGAGTAGGGTTGCCGCTTGCGCAGATTGCCCTGACTGCATCAAAACAAGTGCCACATCACGCTGTAAAGCAGTTGTCTTCTTAGGCGCCTGTTGAAGTATTTTAATTGATTTTTTCCACTGTTTTTTACCCATATACAGATGAGCGAGGGCTCGGCGAATCTCAACCAAGCTGGAATCTCGACCCAGCATCAAACGAAGACTCTTTTCGACGCTTGCGCCCTCACCAACGCGCACCCTGGCCAATATTTTGCTGCGCAAGAAGTCGTCGCGTTTAGGGGCTAACTCCGAAGCGCGACTATAGGCTTTTAATGCCTCTTCGTGACGCCCAAAACGCTGCAGAATATAACCGTGTAGATGGTGACTCGCTGGGCGCTTGGGAGCCAACACTAAGGAGCGCTCAATGGCCTCCAAGGCGGCGGCTCCTCCATCTTTTGAGGCGTCGATAAGTATATAAGAGCGCAGGTAATGCGCGTGAGCGTCCTTCGTGTCGAGTTTGCTCAATCGATCGAGAATAGCCAGCGCTTGTACGGGTTCGCCGAGCCGCCCAAGAACGTCGGCGTAATCGTGTAAACAGACGGTATCCTTAGTTTTTTTCACCCCGGAGCGCAGGCGCACAGCAGCGTCTCGGTGCCGTCCAAGCGCAAGTAAAACACCACCATAAACGCAATTTGCCTCGCTATCTTTTGGGCGAAAGCTCAAATAGCGAGCCCAAGATTTCGCAGCATCTTGATGGCGCTCGAGGCGCGTGTAAGCGCCAGCCAAATTGCGCCAGGTCTGTGCCTGTCTGGGCAGCAAAACCACGGCGCGAGCGAACGCTAAAACAGCTTCATCAAGGCGCTGTAACTGCATAAAAGCGACGCCTAAATTATTAATTCCTTCGCCGTCATTAGGCAGGCTCTTCAAAGAGCTTTGAAGGGGCGCCACAGCACCCGCCGCATCGCCCGCGTGCAAGCGCGCCCTGCCG
>JAPKCE010000004.1 GCA_028823075.1 Myxococcota bacterium | reverse complement strand
CGGACAGCGGTTGGCGTCAATGTCTCACTTTTGCTTGCGATGATGACGCGGCCTGTTCGGATGCTTTTATCGATATCCCCGAAGGGCTCACAGCAGCCTGCGTCGCGCGCGGCTGTCGTTGTCGAAACCCCTGCGGTGGCACCTGTGGCGCGGGCACGGTTTGCTGTGGTGAAGATGGCAACGAAAACTTTGGTCAATGCATCGATGACCCCGGACCTTGTGGGAGTTTTGAATGCGGCTTGGGCTACACCACCAGCGCCGATGAAGAGGGCGCGTGGTCGCTGGCACGCTGTCGCCGAGAAGGTGATGAATGCGCTTGCCAAGAGCTTCCTTATTTAGATCCCGGCATCAACGGTATTCAATCCGATTTAGCAGCCGCCGGCAGCGGCGTGGTCATCGCCGCTTACAACAGCACTTATGGTGATCTGCTCGTCGGTATGGGGGATCAAGATGGCATCGAATGGCAATGGGTTGATGGCCTGCCTTTGGCCGACGCCGAATCGGTGACCGGTGGCCCCACCGGGCCGCGCTTTGGCATCTCCCCTACGGGTGCCGATCAAGGGCGTTACCCTGCCGTGGCCGTGGCCGATAACGGCACCATCCATCTTGTCTACCAAAACGTCGATCAGCGCCGTTTGGTTTATGCTCGCTCGCTTTGCGCCTCGGGTTGCGATGAGGGTGAGGTCTGCACTGATGTCGGGCGCTGTATGGCACCGACCGCTGATTGCGAATCGGTTTGCGACCCCGGTTTCGCCTGCTTGCAAGGTCGTTGCGCCGAAGACTCTCGACCCAATAACTTTTTAATCTTCGAACTCGACCCCCGCGGCGAGAGCGGTTTTTATAACGCTATTACCGTCGATCGCAACGGCATCCCGCATATCTTGAGCGCCGTGCATCGGTTTGATAATCAAGGCATCGAATCTGCGGAATGGCGCCGTTACGATGGTCGCAACGACCTACCTGACAGCGCCCAAGACTTCGGCTTTATGGATGGCAGTTTAACCCTCGATGCCCGGCTCATTACACCGATCAGCGTCTGGCCTTGCGAGGGAGGCTGCCCCGAAGGCGAGGTTTGCATCGGCGAGTCCGCTCAGTGTGTTGTGGAATTCGATAACTGCGATGGGGGCTGCGCCGACGGCGAAGCCTGTTACGCCGGTCAATGCATGAACGAGATCCCCGCGGCGCCTCGCGGTGCCGAGAAGGTGGTCAACGCTTTCAATCAGATCATCACCGATGGCCAAGGTCGGGTTATCGGCGCTTGGCATGATACCTTGCGCAACCGCCCCATGTTGATGGAGCCCAACGGGCGCATGGTCGACGTGCAAGTTGAAGGGGGCGCATTTTTGAGCTTAGCAGCGCGTGGTGCCGATCGCCATTTGGCCTTCATCGCCGACGAAAAGGTGGTCTATGTACGGGCGCTTCCCGACGGTAGCGTCGCCACTTCGCAGGTCGTTGATAACGGCGCCCGGCAGCTTGATAACCGCTCGGAGCTCCATGTTCTCGCGGATACGGCGCTGGATTTGGCGCCAGACGGAACGCTCACCTTGTACTGGCAAGATGCCAGCGACCAGACCCTGCGGTTTTCTCGTAAAGCGCCAGGTGATGACCTCTTTGGTGAGGCGCAGGTCTTAGCGGGCAACACCCTACCTTACGAAGGGTCATACGGTTTCTCAAACCGCACAGCACGCAACGCGCAAGGCGCTTGGATGAGCAGTTTCCGCTTCCATCTGCTACCTGAAGAGCCGGACAGCGGAGTCGTCCTCTTTGCGCGTTGAGCGCTTGGCTTGGTTCGTCTTTGCTTGGTCGTTTGCTGCCCAGGCGCAAGTGCCCAAACTCGTCGATAAGAGCCTTCCTCAGGTCTCGGGAGAATTTTCCGATGAGGCCCCGGTTAAGCTTAGTGCTGATCAGGCATTCAACAAAAATGCCCCTCGCCTAATGTTTTTGGCGCCTCAATATGCACCCGACCTAAAGCTGTCCGAAGAATTACGTCTCGAAGTCCGGTTGACCATCAAAAATGCGCTGCGCCGTGAAGGGTCGTTTCGCGTGCGCACTATGGGCGACTTAAAATTCGATGACGAAGCTCTGTTTGGCGAAGCTTCAGCCTGCAATGACGATGCCTGTTTGTATGAGGCGATGAACCAAACGAGCATCGGGCAATTTATGCGCACGCGCATCAGCGCGGCGAGCAAGCAGGGGTTGAGGGTCGTTCTGATCGGCCATCGACTCGACTGGCGGAAGGCATATAAGGCTGCCGACTTTGTGGTGCGTGCTGATCCTGCCATCGGCACCCTGGAAGAGGTATTGTTGCGCCAATTACGACATCATGTGCGTCGCGCTTTGTACGCCATTCCTCCGGCACCCATGGTCGATGGGACGCCGCCAGCGTATGACGCGGCGTTCATCATTATGGCACCTAGCGGTTCTCAAGTTCGAGTTGACGGCGATGCCGCTGGCGAAGTGCTTGAGCTTGGTATGCTGCGTCTCGAGCGCGCCGGCGGGCGTCAGTATACTGTTGAGGTCAGTTTGCCCGGGCACCAAAGCGCCAAGCGCAAGATCACTTTGGAGTCGCGCCAAGCTCTCTTTGTCGATTTGGCGCCAAAACGAGAAGAAACCCAGAAGAAACAAGGTAGCACGACCCAGGCTGAGACTCAGAGGTTCGGTCGGTTGAGCGTGAAAATGAAGGTCAAATCAGGCGCCGATGTGTATCTTGATGGTCGCTGGATCGGTGAAAACCCTCTGACTTATGGCCGCTGCTCTCCCGGAGAGCATAAGGTAACCATCCGCCATCCGCTGTATTATCGTTTGTGGCGTCAGATCAGTTGCGCCCCCGGAAAAACGGTCGCCGTGGCCGCAGAGATGCTGCCCCGTTACGGTAAAGTTAGGGTCAGCAGTTCGACTAAAGGCGCCGGCGTTTTACTCGATGGAGATCCCGTCGGGAGAACACCCCTGCTCATCGACGAGGTGCCGAGCGGAAAGCATACTCTACAAATTCTCGATGGAACCTGGCAGTCAAAAGTCGTGCAATTTAAGATGGTTGAACATCGTTTTGAGAAGTTTCATCTGCGGGTCGTTAAGCGCTTTGGCGAGGTGCTGGTTCGCAGCAAGACGAAGGGTATTACAGCCTCGGCGAAGGGGCGGAAAATTCGCATCGAAACCGGCCAAGGCGTCTTAAAAATACCCCCTGGTAAAGCGAAGGTTACCTGTCAGGCGCGCTTTCATCGCAGCCTTCACCAATACGTCACGGTGCGTCGTGGTGGGAGCAAGACTCTAGTCTGCGATTTGCAAGCCGTGTCAGCTCGTCTCGTTGTCAGCGACGGTGGGCAGCCCGGGCGATTACTGGTCGACGGCAAGGTGGTGGCGCGTCTGCCCGCCGAAGTGGCTGTTGAGCCGGGCGAACACACCATCGTTATCGAGCCCGACAGCCAGGCCCACCAACCCTTTACGCAAAAGCTGACGATCGCTAATAACGGCGTGGCGCGCATCAACCCGGTGTTTTCAGCCATGGTCGGAGGCCTGCGGGTCGATTCAGCGCCCATCGGTGCAACGGTCTTTCTCGAAGGTCAGCCGATCGGCGTTACGCCGCTTTTACGCAAGGACCTCGCTGTCGGTATCTTTTCGCTTGAGGTGAGAAAAAAGGGGTATAACGCTTATCGGCGGCGAGTTGTTATTGCACTCGATGAAGTCGAGACCGTGCGTGCCGCAGAACTCACTCGACGAGGCCGCTTAAAAGTTTCGACCGTCGAAGCGGGAGCGACCATCGTCGTTGGTGGTATCGTCGTGGGCACCACACCTTTGTTCATCGATGATCTACCGCAAGGGCTGTATGAGATAAGCGCCAAACGCGACGGCTTTGCCGGGCGTATTTTAGAGGTCGAGGTGATCGATGGGAAAAACGATTCCGTGCGCTTTCGTCGCTTAGTCCCCTTAAGCCTGATCGGTGCCGCATTCTATAACCGGGTGCCTGGCGGGCGCTATTTACTGTTTGGCGGCCTGTCGGCACTAGCTGCTGGCGCGACGGCTAAAGTCTTGGGAACTCAATGGGTCCAGACAGCGAATGATACCTTTGAACGGGCCAATACTAAGCGTAGCACCGGCGGCGCTTTGGAGCAGATGCAAGCCGGGCGTGACCAAGCGAGTCGAGGACAAATTTTCGAAGGAAGCGGTTATGCCTTGATCGGGCTCGGAGCGTCGGCCCTTTCTTGGTTTGCGCTGCGCTTTCCCTGGGGGGATTTATAAATGCGCCGAGCGGTTTTTTCGATCTGTCTTGTGTTTGTCCAATGCACCCCGATTGCGAGTTTTCCGGTTTGCAACCTTGATGGCTTGGTCGGTGAGGGCGAGGAATGCGATGACGGTAACCCCGACCCGACAGACTCATGCACCAACCTGTGTCGCTTGGCGCGCTGTGGTGACGGCGTTTTGCGCATCGATACCAGCCCGGGCGAAGCCGGCTTTGAAGCCTGTGAGCCGCAACTCGGAAGTTCTACGTGCAGCCTTCGCTGCTCGTTCGATCGCTGCGGCGACGGGGTGAAGGACCCGGGTGAGGAATGCGACGATGGCAACGACGATGAGCAGGATATTTGCCGAACCAACTGCGTCAACGCGCTTTGCGGCGACGGGATTATCCGGCTCGATAAGCAGCCGGGAGAGCCCGGCTATGAGAGTTGCGACGATCAAAATGAGAATCAAGAAGACGGTTGTACAACGGCCTGCGATCGCCATCGCTGCGGCGACGCTATTCTGCGTTCGGATATTGCTGCTGGTAGTCAAAGCGCCTGCAGCAGCAGCGAGAACTGCAGCGACCAGGAGCAATGTCGAGACGGACAATGTTTGCATGCTCTTTTTGAAGGTTGTGATGACGGTAACGAAGAGCAGGCCGATGCCTGCCGCGGCGATTGCTTGCTAGCGCGCTGCGGCGATGGCGTTGAGCGTCAGGATATCGAACAGGGAAGCGACGCCGTTTGCCGACCCGGTGGTAGCGACTGTCCCGCCGGTGAGCGTTGCGTTGCCGGGCGCTGCGCTCATGATGCCTTCGAGTTTTGCGATGATGGCGACGTGAGCAACGCTAATGCTTGCGTTGAGGCTTGTGTCGTGAACCGCTGCGGCGACGGCTTTTGGCGCCAGGACTTACAAGTTGGCGATGTCGGTTTTGAGGTTTGCGATGACGGCAACACAGAAGACGGAGATTACTGTTCAAGCGATTGCCAAAATCTGACCTCGCTCTGCGGTGATGGCTTGCTCGCCTGGCCCCAAGAGGTCTGTGATGATGGCAACACACTCGATGGCGATGATTGCGGCGCCAATTGCTTACAAGACTTGCTCAAAGTCTCCATCGCCGAGGGCTGTTTTGGGCGCGGCTATGACGGGAGCTCTGGTTTAGGTCCAGTTCATCAGACCTGCCTGAGCCCATTTTTTATGGACCGTAAAGAGGTTACAGTTGCTCGGTACCGCCAGTTTCTTGATGCTTTTCTGCAACAGGACCGCCCCGAGTCATGGCTCGAAACCATCGATGACTCAGATCGCTTTCAGGGCGACGAGTTGATTCCGGTCGGCGAGGTGAAGCGCGT
Organism: Myxococcota bacterium; assembly: GCA_028823075.1. Taxonomy (GTDB): domain Bacteria; phylum Myxococcota; class UBA4151; order UBA4151; family UBA4151; genus CACGMS01. The sequence continues at coordinate 13,701 of JAPKCE010000004.1, read as the reverse complement.
CGACGCGGCCGCTTATTGCGCCTGGCTCGGCAAGTCCTTACCCAGTGAAGCTCAATGGGAGTTTGCAGCGCGAGGCACGGCCGCTACGCGTTATCCTTGGGGTGATGAGCCGGCAGCTAATTGCGCTTTGGCCGTTCGCCAATTCACCAATGCCGACGCTCAGGCTGAGCTTTGCGCTCGCGCTGGGGAGTGGTTGCCGCCCTGCAGCCGAAGCGACGGCGATTCACCCGTAGGCGTCTGCGACTTGATCGGTAATTTGCGCGAATGGGTGGCCGATGGGTTTCGTTTTGATGTCTACGGTAGCCAGGTCGAGGCTGCTGGCGGCGACGCCTTACAAGATCCGCTGATCCCCTTCGAAGAGGGAATGGCGGGAACCGTGCGCGGCGAGTTCGGACCGGCATACAACCGTTCGAGCAGTCGCAGCTTTAGCACTTCACTTGGCTTTCGCTGTGCGAGTAGCCCCTAAGCTCGTTCGTGGCCGCTAAATTTAGCGTACTCAAACTCGATGGGGTTGCCGTTAATGCCGCGTTTCGGCGGGCTGATCCAATGCGCAAATTTACCGGGCTCGGTCACTTGGTGCATTAAGCTTTTTACATAGGCTCGGTCTTCGTCCGAAGCGATCCAGTTATCTTGTTCCGCCTCGAATTTTGCTTCGTCGATCAACTCACCTTCGGGGGTGAAGAAGCTTCCAGCGTATTCGCCTTGGTGACGGTGAAACTTACGGTTCGGCAAGGTGAAGCTAAAGTTGAGCCCATAGCCATTAACCGTTTGGTTCCAGGAGCGCAGCGCCTTTTCACAATCGGCAATATATTCGTCGCGCAGGACCTCGTTCATGGCGTTGCGCAAGGGGACCTCTTCTTTGCCCATTTTACCGCCGCGCACGACATCGAGAACTCTCGAATCCTCAAGCGCCACATGGTCTTCCCAGCGTCGCTGTTCTTGGAAACGACCTTTCAAGCTGTTGGCGAAAAAGGTGGCGCCGTTGCTTGAGACTTCGGAACCGAAGAGGTCGAGCGAGAGGCTGTACCAGCGATTGATGTAGCGCTGAATGACGTCCAGCGGGACAGCGCCTTGTCGTGTTAAGTCGGCGTCGTTGTCACCGTTCATGAGTTCACAACTGCGACGGATGACACGCTCCACGCCGGTCTGGCCTACGAACAGGTGATGCGCCTCTTCGGTGAGCATGAAACGGGTCGTCGCGGCGAGCGGCGTGAAAGCGCTCTCGGCCAAGGCTCCAAGTTGGAATTTGCCGTCGCGGTCGGTGAACATGGCGAAGCAATAAAAGCTCAGCCAGTCTTCAATCGGCTCATTAAATACGTTTAAGATGCGCGGTTTGTCGGGGTTTCCTGAGCGTCGCTGGAGCAACTCTTCAGCTTCTTCGCGACCGTCGCGTCCAAAGTAGGAATGAAGCAGATAAACCATCGCCCAAAGGTGGCGTCCCTCTTCGACGTTCACCTGGAATAGGTTGCGTAGGTCGTAGAGCGACGGGCAGCTTTTACCGAGCAGTCGTTGTTGTTCCACCGAGGCGGGTTCGGTGTCGGCCTGAGTCACAATGATGCGACGCAGCGCGTTGCGGTATTCACCGGGCACTTCGTCCCAGGCATTTTTGCCCATATGGTCGCCAAAGCCGATTTTTCGTTCGGCTTCGGTGGGGTTCAAAAAGATACCCCAGCGATAGTCAGGCATTTTTACATAATCAAAATGCGCCCAACCTGTTTTTTCGACGCTAACCGCTGTGCGCAGATAGATCTGATCCTCTTGAAACCCTTCGGGGCCCATGGTGCGCCACCAGTCGATATAGTTGGGCAACCAGTTTTCGAGGGCGCGCTGCAAACGTCGATCCGAGCTCAAGTTAACGTTGTTCGGGATGCGGCTTTGGTAATCGATTGTTGTGGCGGCCATCAGGTGCGTCTCCAGTCAAATTGTGGGGTGGTGGGTTCGCCGAAGCTTTGTAGCGCTCCGGTTTCGCCCACCGCGTTGGGGCGTTGAAATATCCAGTTTTGCCATGCGGAAAGGCGGCCGAAGACTTTGGTCTCCATGGTCTCGACCCCGGCGAAGCGTAGGTTAGCCTCCATGCCCGTTAAGGCGTCGGGCGATAGCGAGGCGCGCTCTTCGATGGCTAGCCGAAGTTCATCGGGATAGTCGATATCATCCAGCGCGTAGGTTACGAGCCCGGCTTTTTCTGCCTCGGCGCCGATATAGGTTTGTTGCTTGCCGGATACGTCTCTGCCCGCCTGCTCGTCGTGCAAGAAGCGAATTTCGATGCGGTTTAGTCCGTTGGACATCGGCAGGTCGCCGCCAGCCAAAGCCCCGACAGAAACGCCAATCTGACCCTCTTCATCTTCGAGCAGGTAGCTACGGTCGGCTGCGAGAGCTAGCTCGAGCATATTGCCAGCGAAACAACTGGCCTCTTCGATTAGGGCGAAGAAGCTACGAGCGGTCAGGTCTAAACGGCGTAGAACAAAGCCCATATACAGAACCATCTCACGTACAAACCAGTCGCTGCCCTGCAGTTCGGCGAGTTTGGCGTCCATCGCTAAGACAGCGTCGGCATCGCCTTCGGTTTTGATGAGCACCGTGCCGATCTCGATGTGGTTAAAGCGGAGAACCAGCAGCGCTTCGTTGAGGTCGCGATAAGCTTTTAAGGCCCAAAATTGATCACCTTGGGCGCGAATCTCATCAGCGCTTAGAGCGGCGATCTCTGCGGCGCTTTGGCTCGGCGCACGCATCGTCAAGGTGGCGGTTCGCCCGGCAGTTTGCAGATCGAGGCTGACGTATTCAAAGCGATAGCCCGTCTCGGACTTTTCGAATTTCAGTTCGCTGAGCACGATGCCTTTTTTGTCGCTTGTGGCACCTTCGGCAGCAGCTTGGGCGCGTTCGGCTATGCGAGCTTCAAAGTTTGACAAAGGTACTGCCTCATCGACCAATCGCCAGGCCTCGGCCCGCTTCGCGCGCAAGCCGTCCGAGAGCGTTGAGAACACATCGGCATGGTCGCGACGAACTTTTCGTTTGTCGACGACGCGGGTCAGGCCGCCAGTACCCGGAAGCACGCCGAGCAGTGGAACTTCGGGGAGGCTGACCGCGGAGCGCCCATCGTCGGCGAGCAGGATTTCGTTGGCGCAGGCCGCAAGCTCATAACCGCCGCCCGCACAAACACCGCGCACGGCGGCGATCCAATGCTGACCGGAGTTGTTCTGGGCATCTTCAATGGCAAAACGGGTTTCATTGGTGAACTTACAGAAGTTGACTTTGAAATGGTGAGTCGACGAGCGCAGCATTAAAATATTGGCTCCGGCGCACCATACCTTTTCGTCGTTGGCGCGCAGTACAACGCAGGCGACGCCAGGGTGTTCAAAGCGCAAGCGCATCAGGAGGTCGGCCAGTTCAATGTCGACGCCTAGATCATAGGAGTTGAGTTTAAGCTCATAACCTTCTGCCATGGTGACCTCTGGATTGACCCCCAAGGTAACGGTGGCGATGGCGCCATCCACGGCTAGGTTCCAGTGATTATAGCTGCTGGGGTGGCGCTGGAAAGTAACGTTCATCGCAAAGGCTCCTTTAAGCGTGCTCCTTTGTTGACTCGACAAGGGACCCGCCGGCAAGCATTATGAAGCGCATTGAACCACCTGATATAGAGAACTATAATGCTTAGTCGCATGGACCATCAGCAGCTCGGCTTGCGAATTAGACGTTTACGCCAAGAGCGCAATTGGTCGGTGCTCGCTTTAGCTAGCGGCGCGTCGCTCTCGGCGCGTTACCTAACCGAGGTTGAAGCCGGCCGTGCTAACCCTAGCTTAAAAGCTCTGGATCAGATCGCTGAAGCCTTCGAGCTTAGTCTGCTCGAACTCTTGCCTAAACAGCGCCGTTCCGGTCCTCGCGCCGCCATCGAAAGAATACTCGAGCGTCGTAGCTTTGCTGAGCTTGAAGCTTTGGCGCGTGAGTTGGAGCTACGCTTCGAGCCGCGCCGACGTCAGGTGATCGCCCTGCTCGGCTTGCGAGGTGCTGGTAAATCGGCCCTTGGTAATTTGCTCGCCCAGCGTCTTGGCCTGCCGTTTGTCGAACTCGATGATCTGGTGGCGCAGCAAGCCGGCTTACCGGTGGCCGAACTGTTTTCTCTTTATGGCGAGGCTTATTATCGCCAAATCGAGCATGTTTGTTTGGCCAAACTCTTGCTTGAGGATCGGCCGATGGTTCTGGCCACGGGAGGTGGTGTGGTCGAGCATCTGCAAAGTTACGACCTTTTGCTGCGCTGTGCGCTGACCGTTTGGCTCAGCGCGGGGGCGGAGACCCTATGGGCCCGGGTGGTGGCACAAGGCGACCCGCGGCCGATGGCTGGGCGCGAAACAGCCTTAGCCCAATTGCGTTTGTTGCTCTTGCGCCGCGAGGCATTGTATAAAAAAGCACAGTTAAAACTGGGCACGGAAGGGGCCGAGCCGAATCGCTTGGTGGCGCAGTTGGTTGAGGAGATTCAGTGGCTTCGGGCGGATAAAGCCCAACTACGGCAGGAGGCGTGAAGCCCTGCCACTCAGCCCTAGATTGAGAGCCCGATTAGTTGTTTCGCAGCTCGGAGCGCAGCAGGTCACTAGCCTTGAAATGCACGGTCTTGCGGGCTTCGATATGCACCGGTTTGCCGCCGCCCTTGGTCAGGTTAAAGCCATAGCTGACGCGCGGTTTTTGGGTGCGCACTTGAAAGGTGCCAAAGCCATTGATGCGCACAGTAGCGCCATCGCCGCCTTCGGTTAGACCGTCGCAAAGACCAGCAAAAACAGCGTCGACGACTTCGCCTGCCAAACGTTGGCTGACACGTCCTTCGAGCTTTTCGCTGACGAAGCGAACGAGATCGGTTTTGTTCATAATTTCCCCCCGGAAACGCCCTGGCCAAATGGCCAAGGTCACTGCCAACCTAACTGAAGAAGTGCCTTTTGACGACATTCAGAAAATCGCTGGCGAAACTCTCCATTTCGGAGCGCAATACCCTGATCCGGCTCAAGAAGTAATTGTAGGCGATAACCGCCGGGATCGCTGCACCCAGGCCCGCGGCGGTAACCACGAGCGCCTCGCTGATTCCCGGTGCTACAACGGCCAGACTCGCAGAGCCTTGTAAGCCTATATTTTGAAAGGCTCGGATGATGCCGACCACCGTTCCAAAGAGCCCGATGAAGGGGGCCGCGGAGGCCGTCGTGGCCAAAAAGCTGGTCATGCGCTCGAGTTCCGTGCGTTCGGCGATAGCACCGCGTTGCAGCGCGCGTTCGATGTTTTCGAAGCTGCCTAGTTCTGCGGCGAAACTACCTTCGGCGTCATTACCCGCACGCCGCAGCTCACCATAGCCTGCGAGGAAAAGTTGGGCCACCGGCGAGCGTCGTAGATTTTGCGCCTGATGATAGACCTTATCTAGATCTGCGGCGTTCCAAAAACAGTCGAGGAATTTGCGTGTCTGCTGCTCGGCTATTCTCAGGTGCTTATATTTGAGTACGATGATGCCCCAGCAAGCGATGGACATGACGATGAGCGTGAACATGACGAAAATGCCGATGGGGCCACTGTGGGCGATCATCGCGCCAAGGTCCATCGAGCTTGCGGCAGGGGCGACGAGAAAAGGAGCAAACACCTTGAATCTCCAGGGCTGGGTTGCAGGCCTCGAAGCAATCCGCAGCGAGGATGTCAACCGATGAGCGGCGCGCGGCAGTTTTTCTTGCTGGGCCTTGGTCTGCTTTGCGCTGCTTTGTTGCTGCTGCGCAACCACGATGCGTTACGTCTGCGGGACGCTTCACCCGAACTGCGCGCCCCGGTTTGGAAAAATGGTCTTTTACAGCGCTCGGGGCTCGACTCGTTGAGCGGCTCAGAGTTTCTTTGTCGTGGCGATTCTTGCTCCGACGCGGAGTCCTGGCCGGTCGGCGAAAACCCTCAGAAATGGCTGGCTTCCATCGCTCAGTTGGGCGTTAAAAGAGGCGTGGGTGAACGCCCCGACGCGCCGGCTCTAATTTACACTGCTGAGGGCTGGATGATTCTCTGGGCGGAGCGCGGTGATCGGCTCGAGGTGGTGTTGCAGGGGCGCGGCGCTGGCGTTTGGCCGCGTTCAGCTTTTGAGGGCTTGTACGGCTTACCGTGGTGGGGGCCGCTACGATGAAGGGTTTGTTCGCGGTCGCTTGTGCCCTGCCCTTGGCGCTGAGTCACGACATTGGCGGGCCTCTGGCCCTGGTCGCTTTGGCACCGCTGATGGCTTTTTCGCTGCGCTTTGATCGCCCTTTCGCCTTCGGCTTTCTGTGCGGATTTTTCGAAGTCTTTATGACCCTGTGGGGGACGGCCGATTATAGCCTTCTGATCCCTTTAGCTTTGGCAGTTCAGGGCGGTTTAGGTCGGGGCGCACTCGCATGGGCCATCGGTCGCCGCAGCGGCCCATTGTTACCTCTGACGGTGCTCGTTCTGGCTCAGGGCTTGCGCGCCTCGAGTGAACTCAGTTTACCGCTTTCTTGTGGTCATGATCTCGCCAGTGTTTGGCTCCTCGCTTGGCCGGCTGCTTTTGGTGGCGGTGCTTTGTTGACGGCGCTTTGTGGACTCAGCGCCTACGCTTTAAGCCATGGCGCTCAGCAACGTAAACAGGCTCTAATTGCTTTCTTTATCCTGCTTATTTCTGCCGCCGGGCATGAGATTTTACGTCCGACCCAGCAACAGTCGGTCGTTTTAAAGGCTTCGGTCATTCAAGGCGGCTTGCCGAACTGGGTGTATCGCCAAGCGGCTATCGACCAAGCCGCCGACGCGCTCATTCGTAGGCGTTATCTTTTGCCCGCAGCAAATGAGCCCGCGGGCCGCTTGTTGATCCTACCCGAGAGCGCGCTGCGAGAAACTTGGGGGCAAGGTCCGATGTCCAGCGCCTATCGACGGCTGCACGCTTCGGGCGCCAGCCTCATCGCAGGGTTAAATCGTCATGTTGATGGGGCGTTGCGCAACAGCGTCATGTTTTGGGCGACAAGCTTGGAAAGCCCGAGTTTTCAAAGCAAGCGCATGCTCGTTCCTTTGGTTGAACGTGATTTTCAGTTGCTCGATGAGCCCGAACTTGAACTGCCGCAGGGGGGCCGCGTCATGCTTTGCATCGAATCGGTCTACCCGCGTTTTGCACGCCGCGCTGATGCGCGCTGGTTGTTGGTCTTGAGCAACGACGCTGGGGTGGGGCGGAGTTCAGCGCGTCGCGCTTTTGAGCGTGAAGCTCGCCTACGCGCTGTTGAGATGGGGCGAAGCCTGATCCGCGCCGGTCAAGATGGCTTTAGCTACGCAGTCTCGCCGCGCGGTGAGTTGCTTTGGCATCTGCCGCGCTACAAACCCGGTTTGATGCGCATCGCTAGCTTGCCCGGGGCTTTGCCAAGTCTACGAGGTTTTGCTGGAGATTGGCTGTTTTGGCTCTGTTGGCCGCTGCTTCTGCTCGGGCTCAGGGCTCGATCAGCGCCGCGTGAACCCGACGTGTAAGCGCTTTTAAGTCGCGGTCCGCGGTGAGTCGAACATGCAGGCCGTAATCGCTCGACCACCAACCTAAGACAGGCGCGCAAAGGTCGATAAACGCTTCCGAAAGACCAGCGTTGTCGAGCAAACCTTCACCGACGATACTGAGCGTCGAACAGGCCTCTCCGTACGTCTCTTCATGGAGGTTCTCGCTGTTCACAAGAACACCTTCGTGACTCGCCCAGACTAGTGCTTGGATGGGGCTTTGGGTCAACGCGCTCGCGGCAATCCACAGGCGTTTGTCGCTGCTCGTTACCGCCTGCACACCCGAATGTTTGGCGGCGCTAACCAACGTGCCTTTAGCCGAACTTCCGGTCTTACGAGCGCTAAATTGAATGCCCGCTCGGCGCGCCCAGGCGACGGCGTCAGCATGAAGAACTTTAGCACCGTTACGCGCCAGGCTTTCAAGGCTTCCGTAACTCATCGTGTCGAGCAGGTGAGCTTCGTTGACGAGGCGCGGGTCGGCGCTAAAAACGCCTTCGACATCCGAGTAGATCTCACAAGAGTCAGCGTGCAGCGCGGCGGCTAAGGCTAGCGCCGTGGTGTCCGAACCGCCGCGACCTAAGGTGGTGATTTCCCGCTTGTAACTCATGCCTTGAAAGCCAGCGACGATGACCACTCGGCCGCGCTCTAGTTCATCCTCAACGCGCACGGGGCGCACGTCGATGATGCGAGCATCGGCGTGGCGGTCGTTGGTGATGATGCCACATTGTGAGCCCGTAAAACTGATCGCCTCAACGCCGCAATCAGCGATGGCCATCGACAAAAGCGCCATCGTTACGCGCTCTCCGGTGGACAGCAGCATATCGAGTTCTCGACGTTTCGGATGCTCGGATATCTGCGCTGCCAAAGCGATCAGAGCGTCGGTGGAGCCGCCCATCGCAGACACCACGACAACCAACTGGGTACCTTCTTTGACGCGCTGAGCTATGCCTTTTGCGACGCCTTTTAGAGCCGCGGCGTCAGCCAGCGACGAGCCGCCATATTTCTGGACAACGATCGCCTTACGGCGTGAAATGGGCGTGGGAGATGTCATCATGAAATCCGCTCTAGGCAAGCTCGATAAGCCAAAAGGCGCCTCGCGGCTACCGCTAGGGCTGATCGAGCTTGTTTTGCTCAATTTGACTTTGCAAGCGGTGGGTGTGGGTTATTCGGCAGCGCTTTTTCGTCGCGGTCTTTTCGAGCCTCTACAAAGCATCGTCTCGCGGCTCGCTTTTCCCGTTGTCGTCGATCTCGTCGCGCTGTTTTTACTTGGTCGCTTAGCTCTGTTTTTGACCCAAATACCCGAAGATTCTGCTGCCGATGAAAAGGCGACAGCGATCGACGCGAGTATCGCTGCGGGTGCGCCGTGGTGGTTGGGTTATGCTCTGGCCCTGTTGCTCGCTCGGGCAGCCTTCGTGCTTGCAAACCTACCCTTCAGCCGCTCGCTTTTCGCCCCTTTTGAGCCTTTGTTTGCCTATCTTCCGGTTTACCGAGGGGTCGCCGAGTTAAGTCGCTGGCACCCCCTTCATTGGTACGTCGCCATAGCTTTTGTGTTGCTTAGCGCTTTTTTCGGCGGCCTTGTAGCGAGGCGCTCTTTAGTGACCGCCAAGCGTTTGCATTTGGGCTTTCGTTTGACCTTGTTGTTGGTAGCCATCGGCTCCTTCTCGTCGGCTCAGCGAGCCTATGAAAGTTGGCAACCGGCGGTCGAAGGCGACCAGATCAGCAGCAAGTTGATCAGCACGCCGCGACTGGGTGGCGAAGACTGGACACCCGAAGGCCTGTATGGCCGGATCACGCTGGTCGAGTTTTGGACGACTTGGTGCGGCGCTTGTAAACGTATTTTACCCGACCTGCGCACCCTAAAGTCCAAGCTCTCGGACGCTAATTTTGAGGTCTTGCTAGTGAACGTTGAGGGGCGCGGAAAACCCTCGCCTAAGCTTTTGAAAAAGATAGAAGAATACCAGAAAGAACGCGCGCCGGAATTGAGTGTTTTGATCGACCGAGGTGCTTGGTCCGATGCGGTGGGCATCACCGTCTACCCGACCCTCGTATTGATCGGTCCAAAAGGTCGCATGTTACGGCTCTGGTCTGGAACCCCTTCGATGGATGATGTGCAGCGATCCGTGGTCGCGGCTTTGCGTCTCGGACTTTGACAGGCCGCAGCACCTGCGGCAACGTTCGACCTTGCTTAGCAAGGGAACCAAAGCTTGTCTGAGACCGCCGAGAAAATGAATCTCATCCCGCGTATTCCGAGCAGCATCGCTTGGCGCGCTTACGATGGCGAGGTCCTGGTGGTTTCCAGCGATGATGCACAGGTGCGCACCTTGAGTGATGTTGGTAGTTTTGCTTTCGAGCGCTTCGATGGCGCTAGTAATCTCGACGGGGTCGCCAAGGCCATCGTCAGCGAATTTGATGTGACTGAAGAAACCGCCCGAGACGATCTGCTTGTTTTTGCAGAAGAGCTGCGCAGCAGTGGCCTGATCGTCTGGGTGGAATGAAGGAGAACCGCATGCCTCAGCTTGCTTCCATCCGCGCCCTCGTTGGCGCTGTTTTACTCACCACCCTTAGTTTGGGTGGTTGCAGTTGTGATCCCGCCGCTAGTTCCATTGTTGGGCTGGCTTATGTCGCGCCTAACCCGGGCTCGCGGATACAACTCAGCGATGATCTTGACCCGGCCACCGCCGGCGTACAAGTCCTCGTTCGTCTGCGCGCCGTTGGCCTCAACAAAGCGGATAGCGGCGCCAGTGTCAGCTTGCGCAACACCAGCGATGTCGACGCCAGCGCGGTCACGGGTAGCGTGACCATCAACGAGCAAGGCATCGGCGTGGTTAGCTTTGAAAACTTTACCTTGGTCAGCGGCAGCAACCAACTCGAGGCTACTTTGAGCCACGGATTTGGTTCTGACCTTTTGACCAAAGCTTCTTTCTCGGTGGTCGCCCCAGGGGGCCCCACTTGTCGCTTTACAGCAGCTCCTAACGGCCCAGCCATCGCCAGCGGTGTCACCCTGAGCGAGGATTTAGACCTTATCAACGCAGGGTTTCAGACCCATATTGGTGTGAGTTGTGCGGGTGAAGGCGTGGTCGACGGGCTCACCGTCGGTCTTAATATCGCCGGCGCTGCTGGGGCCCTTGATACGACGCTTAGCGGCGGTTCAGCGGTGTTCTCGAGCGTCAACCTTCCCGAGGGCGCTGTTCGTCTCACGACTTACTTGCTGCTCAATCAGGATCAGGCCGCAACCGCTAACGTTGAGTTCACGGTCGATACCGGTCGTTGCGATGTGGCTGTAGACAGCCCGCTCAACGGCGTCGCCATCCTCGTCAGCGATGACGTGGACGACAGCACACCGAGCATCGCTGATGTCGATGTCGTGGTCAGCTCCAGCCGATGCGGCGAGGGGTCGACGGTGTCTATCGCCATCGGCGGTGAAAGCTTTGATGGTCAGGTCGGTGCTGATGGCAGTGCTAGCCTACGTATCGAGCTGCCACAGAGCGCCAGCGTCTCCGACTTTCAGATCTTCGATGTGATCGTCGCTGACGTTTCCGGGACGCGCAATCAAGGTGCTTCTCTGCGTCAAAGCCATCTCGTTGATACGATCGCGCCCGCCTTGGAAATTGTCGGACTTGCCGTAGATGGTAGCAGCGTTCTCACCGCTAGCGATGATCAAGACGCCAACCCGCTCGACGAGCTCACTTATCGTTTGCAGGTTAGAGCGACCAATTTTGCCGATGTCGATTTGGTCTTCGCCTCTGTGGACGATGACGATGCCAGCGCCGTTTCGTCGCCCTTGACCGACCTCGGAATTGCCACCTTCGATATTCGGCTAGCTGCCGGGCAGCGCAGCATTCGTGTGTACACAAATGACGCCGCGGGTAATCCCGGCGAAGACCTGCGCAGTCTTACCGTCGATATCACCGTGCCGGTCGTAACGCTCTTGCAGCCCGCACAATCAGGTGCCGTTTTGGCTGCCTCGGATGCCGACACCGACCTTCCTGGATTTCAAGTCGATTGCGCGGTTTCGGTCGCCAACTTTTCGACCATCGCCGCTCTCGAACCGTTGGTCTTTTGCGAACTGCAGACCCTGGCTGAGAATGGCGACCCGACCGGCCCTTGGGTGCGCAGTGCTACTGCCAGTCCGGAAGCTCGTGATGGCGATGTGGGCATCGGCGGTATCCGCTTAACCCTGCCCGATGGTTTCTGGGGGATTCGCGCTGGCGCGATCACCCGCAACGGTACGGGTAACGAAGCAGCGCCTTCGGCAGCTTTGAACCTGCAAGTTGACGGTACGGCACCGACCATCACTTTCGCGTCGCCCACAGAGGGAGTTGTGCTCAATGCCGGTAACGCCGCCATCGAGCTTATTGTCAGCGACGCTGAAGAAGGCCAGTCGGTCACGCTTTCTGCCAACGGAGGCCCCGCCTTTGACCCGGCGCCTACCGTCGATGGTAACGGCCGCGTGCTCGTCGAAGGTTTGACCTGGGCAGATCAAGATGGCCCGGTGACGCTCACTGCTGATGTTAGTGATCGCGCCGGAAACCCGGCGGTCCAGGCGAGCGTTAGCCTGCGTGTTGACGCAACGCCGCCAGGAATTAGTTTGGTCGGTCTCGATGGTAGTTCGGCGGGTGCGGCGCGCGATATCGTCGCCGACGGAACGCTCAATGCTACGCAAAACATTCGTCTCGATTGGGGCGCAGATCTGAGCAACGGTTTGCAATACGGCTTTAACGTGATCGTTACCAACGAGGCCCTTGGGCAGGTGGTGAGCCTGCGTATTAACGGTTCGGTGATCAACGGTGCGACCGTCGATGTGGGCGGAAATCATGTTGCCAGTTTCACCAACAACGATCTGGGTTACACGTTGCTTGAGGGTGAAAACTCCGTATCGGCGACGGTGGTCGATCCGGCTGGTAACACGCGCACTGTTGACGCTCTCGTTAGCGTAACCACCGGACAGCCTTTTGTACGCATTCTCACGCCGAACGACGGAGCTTTTGTCAACACGACAACAGTCAATGTTACGGCGTCGAGCAACGCCGCCGAAGGCGCCGCATGTCGCTTGGTGGCGCGCCTCGCAGGTCAGCCCGATATCAACGGTAGTGCTGTCGCGGCCGCACGGGGAGCCTTAGACTTCGGCGAGCTTGAACTGCTCATTGATGGCGCTTGGGCGCTTACCGCGTCGTGCCCCTTCGCCGGGCGCGATCCGGTTGATTCGGCGCTGAGCTCGATCAACATCGATACCCGCCCGCCGCAGCTTAGTTTCACCGGCATCCCGCAGGTTAACGGCGCCAACGTCTACACCCTCGCTGACCCCGCCGATTCGACGCAGGGCAATCGTTACCGTCGTCACATTACCGTCTCTGCCGCCGCCAACGGTGCTTGCACCCTCGAAGGTATCAACCCGTCAGCATTGCTCACGGTAACCGGAGGCGGTGTTGACCTCGCCAATATCCAGCGTACCAGCTTTAGCCCGGGCGACGCCTGCAGCTTTACCTTTGACGCCATCGCTCTTGCCGATGAGGTCAACGATGCGAGCAGCTCGGTGACCTTGGCGGTGAGCGTCAATGATTTGGCAGGCAATACGGGTACCGCGAATGCTGCGGTTTTGGTGGATCGGGTTGGGCCGAGCCTTGTGATCTCCAGCCCTGCGAACAACGCGCAGCTAAGCACGGACGACGACGCTGATTTCCTACAGGCTGGACTGCAATACCGTGTTTCAGCTACGATCTCGGGAGCGGCCGCCGGTAGCAACATCGGGCTTTATGACGGCAACAATCTTATGGTTGAAGCCACGGTTGAGAGCATCGCGCCACAGTTTCCGCAGGTTACCTTCAACCCAGACGGACCTCATAGCTTACAAATTCGTGGTGCCGACAGCTACGGGAACATGGCGCAGAGCGCGGTGGTTAATATCGTCACCGATGCCAATGCGCCGGTGGTGAATATTTTTCGCCCCTGGGAAGATCGTATCTTCGGTATTGATAACGACGCAAACCCGCAACTTGCGGGCTATCAAGTCGACTTCATTGTCGAGGTTAATGGTGTTGATGCAGGTGCGGTCCTAATTCTTACAAATGACGCTCAAAATGAGCTTGGTCGCGGTACAATTAACGGGCCGACCGTTTCTGTTTCCGGGATTCTGCTCGGTGAAGGCCAACAGACAATTAATGCCTCCACAACCGACGGTATTAACTCAGCATCCGATTCCGTGAACGTTGTTATCGATCTTTC
>JAPKCE010000233.1 GCA_028823075.1 Myxococcota bacterium | reverse complement strand
CGCTGTCGCCGACGCTAGAGCGCTCCAAAAACCCACTGAACAAAGAGATGGCATAGTTCGCCAACGAGCGACCACGGTCGTTCGGCGACATCTCGTCACCGGCGTTTTCATCACCCTTGCCGTAGCGAGCCTCCAAGCTCTCTTTCAGATCGCTGACCTGCTTGGCTAAACGCTCCTTGGTATGCTCCATCAAAGTCTGTGGTGCCATGGCGGCGAAACGCTCATCCAATGCCTTGCGAATGCTGCCCATCGTGGTCTTATTTAAAACGTTCAACGAGCCGTTCTGGCGGGCAATAGCCTGTTTAACTTCGATCGGCGTATCGTCGAGATAAGCTAGGCTCAACGTAACCGGCCGAGCGAAAGCGGGCGCGTAACGACGCCCCGCCGCGAGCGAATCAAAGCCTTTCATGGCACCGATCATAAGGCCTCCTGCCTAGGCGATCAGCATAGCCGATGCGGGAACCAGAAGCTAGGCAGCTCGCTAAACCTGAGTTTGCAGGGTCTGCTTAATGCCCGAAGTGGCTTTTTCAACCACCTTCGAGGTGAGCTCAAGCTCTTGGCTAAACTTATAAACGCCAGCTTGTACGGCGATCAGTTCGGTGGGGCTAAACGAGCGTCCGGAGGTGGCGAGCTTGATGATTTTATCGAGCTTACCTTGACCGTCCATGACACCACCAAAGAGTTTTTCGAGACCCCCATCGGCCGCTTTACCCGGTGCATTCACTTTGGCGCCCCGGCTGGCGATGAGATCCTTAACTTGGTTCAAACGAGCGGTGTCGGCTTTTTGAGCTTCGGCGACAATATCCATGCCTTGCACGGATTCGACCTTGCCAGTCGCTTCGGCGCCACCCGCTTTGTTAACCATATTTGAGAACTGACTCTGTCCGGCGCCTTGCGCTTCGTTAGGCTGAGTCGCCTGCTGCTGAATCTGTTGCACCTGCTGCAGCATCTGTGCGGGGTTACCGCTTCCAGTGATTCCAGACATAATCGCCTCCCTAGCGCAGAAGCGCAAAGCCCTGCGAATACCTTATCGGCTACCAATCACAAGAGTTGTGTCGTTCAAGCGAATTTCCAACATTTCGCGCAATTTGCCAATGGCCTGCGCATGTTTTCTGCTCATCCACGACTTCGAGATGCCCATCTCGTCACCCAGTTCTTTGAGCGTTTTGTCGGCGAAATAGAAGCCTAGGATAATGGCACGGTCCTGTTCTTTCATGGTGTCGAGAACCTCGCGTACAATGCCCACCATCTGCCGTTTTTCAGCCTGATTGTGAATCTCTTTACCGCCCTCGTGGCTCGGCTCGAAACCTTCGATCCCCTCTAAAGAGGTAACAAAAACAGTAACTAAGTTGGCAATAACATCGGCAGAGCTTTTAACCTGTTCATTCAGCGAGCGTTTATCCTCGCCGCCGACCGAAGAATGGCGATCCGCTTCGTAAGTCAGGTAATCCGAGGCCCCGCGCTCGGCACGAACATGGGCGTATTCGCTTCGATTCAACCAACCAAACTTACGCAAACCGTCGTAAATGGCCCCTTGAATTCGATAATACGAATAGGACGAAAAACGCGCGCCGCCGTTGGGGTCGAAGCGCTGAGAGGCTTCGACAAGCCCGACCATCCCGTAGGCGATCAGATCATCAACTTCGAGATTCCGCGGCAGTTTGCGGCTAATTTTATGGGCGATGGCGCGCACCAAACCTTGATGGTCGGTGATTAAAGCGCGGCGATCGACTTCGATGGTTGCTCCGACGGTCATTCGTTATCCGCCAAACGACGAAACTGATCGGCGAGGCGATCGGCCATGCGCGGGTCTTCGTCCAGGACCTTGGCAATTTGGTCTTCGATTTTGCGAACGCCCTTGCCTTGTAAGCCTTTAAACCTGTCTTTGATCACGGCGCTCACAGCTCGGCGAATGGCTTCGTGGCGATCGGCGATCCCGCCGTCGCGTAGTTCCTCGGCGATTTTCTGCCAGGCTTCGGCAAGCGCTGAACGCGCCTCGTCCGGATCGATAGCATCGGTCTTGTCGACCTGCTGCACCTTAAAGGTAGCTTTCGCTTTGCCGGCTGCGCCAGCTCCTTTTACACCTTTGGGTCCTTGCGGTCCCCGAGGTCCACTGCCGCCACCTACGCGCAAATCCTAGCCCTCCACGTCAAAGCAACCCAGCTCTTGGGCATGCTTCAAGTTCTTCGCGAACTGTTTGGCCGACACATCGGCACCGGCCATGCTCAAAGCATGATCGCAGCATTTGACGCCTTCTTCCACTTTTCCGCTCCATAACAAGGCTTCACCTAAATGAGCCCAACACGCAGCCCGACTCGGCTCGCGCTCAACCGCCTGGCGATGCGCCTTTTCGGCCAGTACCAAATTACCTTTGGCAAAATGGACATTACCCAAAAGCATGGCCGGAACGCCGGAATGAGGCAGCAGATGCCCAACGCCATCAAACAGATCCGAGGCTTTTTTATGACGCCCCATCTGACAGAGCAACTGACCGGCTTCGAGCAGCAACGCGACAGTCTGCTGCTCAACCTCGACGATACCTTGAATAATCATAAAACCCTTTCAAACGGTTGACCGTCGGAAAATCCGAGGGAGTAAAAAAACAATGGCGGGAGCTTGATAGCCCCCGCCACGCTTTTTGACCAACTTCGTGATTAGCGAATATTGTTGATGCTGTTCTTAGTCGTGTCATGCTTGGTTTTGAGCACGTTCGAGATGGTCGAGTACTGACGGTTCTCGCCTTGCATCTTCTGCTGCAAGGTGAGGTATTGCAGGTTGAAGCTCATCTGCATCTCCTGCAGCGCCTTGGTCTGATTCATCATATCCTGCTGGGCGTTACCGGTGCTCGCCGGAGCGCCACCCGTTTGCGTACCTGCACCCGGAGCGGAGCCCGGAATGTTCATGGTACCACCTTGACCGTAATCACCCACGCCGCCAGCGGCAGAGTTAGCGGCGCCAGCCATACCTTGGGCTGCGGCGTTGACCACAGCTCCACCCGGTACATAAGGAGCGGCGACTGCGGTAGCGCCAGCCATTGCGTTGGCACCTGCAGCGACACCGCGACCCACCATGGAGCCGAAGTCGTTGCGAGGGGTCTGACGACTCACTTGTTGTTGGTTGTTGAGACGGATGGAACCACCGTTGTTAAGACGATTCACAGACATGATATTCTCCTTCTTGACAGTTCGGGCTCATCGCCGTTCACAGTCCTTATCGGCTATGCCTCTAATCGGTTGCGGCCCCATCACGCATCTTTTCGCGTAATTCGAACAATTCATCGAACAAGTCTTTGGCCCTACCCACGGCTAACTTGGCACGTCTAGCGCCTGCCTTTGCTTTGGGATCACCGGACTTCATCAGGGTTTCCAGGGCGTCTTCTAAGGGTGAAAGCTGGGCTTTCAGGTGCTCTTCTTCGCCTTCAAGCGCTGCTTCGATGCGAGAAAAAATAGAATCGTTGGACATCTTTATGGGTCTCCGGATCGTTCCGCAATCAGCGGTTCACGGGTATCATGGCAGTATTCTGCCAGGTTTTCCATCCCATCGCCGTCATTGTCGCAAAGAGAAAAATTGATTTCGGCAGGACTGAGCTCACCCAAACAGCGACGCGTCGCCAAAGCGGGAGCAATGCTCACGGCGACACGCTCGGACTCGCCGGCACCGAGATCGATGCTGCCGCTTTGTTGGGCGAGGACCAACAACTCACCATCGAGCAGGACATAATATTCGAGCACCACTTTGCGCACGGTGCCCGCACTGATGCCGGCGCATTCTCCAACGACCAAACCCTCTTTCCGATTGATGCTCAAAGGACAGGCTGCGGAATGTCCGCTAATGCGCAGGCGAGCACCAGCAGCGCCGAGATCCCGATTGCAGTCCAAGGTAAGGAAAGTGGGCAAAGGAACACCGCTTTGCAACGAGCTGCCATCATCACCGCAGGCGATAGCGGCGCAAATAAGAAGTGAAAAGAACCTCACGGCAGGCTCCCCTGCCCGATCGGCACGAGGGTGACTTTAGAGATGGGGTGGCGGCGCAACACCGACCAGCCCGCGTAGGTCAGCCCCACCAAGGCAACACCACCGGCCAGACCATAGAGTTGAGTATCCGAAGGACGCTTCAACCACCAAGGCGAGGGTTTGCTAACCAACGGCGCTGACGGAATTGGCGCCTGTTTGACCCAAGGCGGCCGCGAGGCCAAGACCCCTTTTGGCGCGGCGAGCACAAAGGGGACCTCGGCGCTTCCCACACGGCTCGGACCGTTGCCGTTGATGTCAAAAACCTCAAAGAAATAGCGCGTGCCAGCGACCCCAGGAATCACCACCTCCAACCATCCATCAGCGACGGCTATCGGCTCGATCTGACGCCAACCGCCATCCGGTTTGGCCACATAAAGAGCGGCTCCGAAAAGCGCACTTTCATCGCGTACCTCAAACCATAAACGCCAATTGCCTTG
>JAPKCE010000232.1 GCA_028823075.1 Myxococcota bacterium | reverse complement strand
GTCGCATGGCACCGATAGAGGCGCGACTCGATAGGGTGCAGGCCCTGGTCGAAGACCATCATCTTCGTGCCGCGGCGCGCCAGGAACTCGGCGCGGTGATCGACCTTGAGCGGCTGGGTTCTCGGCTTGCTTTGGGCGGTGGCAACCCGCGCCAACTTCGCCACCTGGCGAACAGTTTATTGGCGATGCCAGCTCTCGTTTCGCGCCTTTCGGCAAGCGACCTGCTCGGCCCATGGTTTGACAACGCTTGGCAAGGCATCACGGGCGACGAGTCGGGCCTGTTGGTCTTGGCAGAGTTGCTCGATCGAGCCCTCGAAGAGCGCCCACCGGTGCGCCGCGGCGACGGAGATTCGTTGGCGCTTGGTTTCGACGCCGAGCTCGACGCGGCGCGCAAGTTGGCGCGCAACGGCGCCGCCGCCATCGAAGACTTCGCCCAACGTCAGCGCAATGAGACGGGCATCCCGACGCTAAAAGTGAAACAAAACAGAGTCTTTGGCTACTTTATTGAAGTTTCCAGCCGTTACCTGAGCCGCGTGCCCGAGCGTTATCGCCGCAAGCAAACCATCTCCACGGGCGAGCGTTACATCGATGATGAGTTGGCTTCGCTCGAAAGCGCCATCGCTCAGGCCCTCGGGGCGTCGGACGGGCGCGAAGAGCAACTCTTCGCCGAGCTTCGCACAGCCGCTGCCGACCAGGTGTTGGCCATTTACGAGGCCGCTAAGCTCTTGTCCGAACTGGATTTGGCGCAAAGCTTTGCGGAGCTCGCGGTGGCACATAATTATTGCCGCCCGGAGCTGCTGAGCGCGTCATCGCAACTCATCGACTTGCAAGCCTGTCGTCATCCGGTGGTCGAGCAGATGAGCGCCGAGCCCTTTGTGCCCAACGATGTCAAACTCGGTGGAGGCGCCGAGCGCTTGATCGTGCTTACGGGGCCAAACATGGGTGGCAAGAGCACCCTCATGCGCCAGGTGGCCTTGTCTGTGTTGCTGGCTCAGGCCGGTTGCTATGTGCCTGCCGCGGCGGCGCGCATCGCCTTGCGCGATCGGATTTTTACCCGAGTTGGCGCCAGCGACGACCTGGCGCAAGGGCGTTCAACGTTCATGGTCGAGATGACCGAGACCGCTAATATCCTGCATAACGCCGGCGCAGATTCCTTGGTAATTCTCGATGAAATCGGCAGGGGCACAGCCACTTTTGACGGTTTGAGCCTAGCCTGGGCTGTGGCCGAAGACCTGGTCGACAGGGTGGGTTGCGTGGGCCTCTTTGCGACTCATTTCCATGAGCTCTGTGAGCTTGCAGAAACGCGTGAGGCGGTCGTTAATATGCGCCTTGCCGTGCGCGAATGGAACCATGAGATCCATTTCTTACGTCAGCTTGAACCGGGTGGGGCCTCGCGCTCTTATGGCATCCAGGTGGCCCGCTTGGCGGGTTTGCCGAGCGATGTCGTCGGTCGCTCGCAAGAGATTCTGCATCAACTTGAGTTGCGCGAGCGCGACCGCAGCGATCGGCCGACTTTGTTGCCGCCACAAGCCGGCTCTGCCGGGCAGATGAACCTCTTTGGTTTGTCTTCCGTTGGGGCTGAGGAGGCCGATGAGATAGCGGAAATAGCAGCTCTTTTACGGCGCACCGACCCCGATCATACCACACCGGTCGATGCCCACCGTTTGTTGGTGCGTTTGCGCAATAAGCTCTTTTCCTAAGCCGAAATTATCTCAACTATCGCACGCGCTAAGTCGCTGCACCGTTGACTTCGCGCAGAGCATTGGTAATTCTATCGCTCGACGGTCGATCTGGACGTCTTGGAGACGAAAATGCGCTACCTTTCGTGGTTCTTTATTGTTGGCTTGCTGGTCTCAGTTCCGGCCGTTGCCCAAGAAATCCCGGATAACGCTATCCCCAGCGTAAAAGCACCTCCCAAAGTCCCCAAGGGCTTGCGCAAAGCGCAAAAGAAAGAGGCGCCGAAAGTCGCTGCTCCGACGACTTGGTGGGGTAAGCGCTCAAAAAATAGCCAAATACTTCTCGCTGGCGGCGGGCTGTCGAGCGTCGCCGGTAGTGCTCTGCTGGCGCTGGGCTCTTCGATGGCCAACAACGCCATCGATAGGCGCCACCAACTGCAGCGCCTCGAAGTGCTGAGCGAGGCGGAGCGTTTGGAGTTTGCCGACCAGAGCGGCAGTGTTTCGCTCGGGCGCACGCTCTACGTTTCGGGTATTGTCCTGTTTAGCGCCGGCGGTCTAACCACCTTGGTTGGAGGGATTCTCTAATGCGTATCGTTACTGTCCTATTCCTAAGCTCCTTAACCAGCGCTTGTATTCAGGATTTTAATCCGGGTCATCCGCATTGTTTAACTCGCGCGGATTGTGTGCCCGAAGTGTTGGGCGACGGTTTTGATGAACCGCGCTACAACTGCGAAAATAACGAATGCTTGGCTTCGAGCTGTGGTGATGGCGTCCTCGATGAGGGTGAAACTTGCGACGATGGCAACAGTAAAGACGACGACACCTGTTCCAACCTCTGCGCCCCACCGACTTGCGGCGATGGCCTTTTGCAGGGCGAAGAAGTTTGCGACGATGGGGCGCGCAACAACGATCATCGCGCCAACGCCTGTCGCACCACCTGCACCGCGGCGCGCTGCGGTGATGGCGTGCTCGACCAGGATGAAATCTGCGATGACGGCAACGCCCAAGATGGTGATGCTTGCCGCAATACATGCATTGAGGGTGTCTGCGGCGACGGCGTGACCTGGGGTTATGAACAAGGTGGCGACGAGGATTGCGACGACGGTAACCAGGATGAAACGGACGGTTGCAACACCCGTTGCCGCAGCTTGTATTGCGGCGATGGGATACGTCAGGGTGAAGACGCTTCGGGCACCGCATGCGGCGGTGAAGAGGCTATCGAATGTTCAGGCTTTCAGACTTGCGTCGAGGGGTTCTGCGAGGGCTGGGGCGAGGAATGTGACGAGGGCTCGAGCAACAGTGACGAGCTTGCCGACTCTTGTCGCAACAGTTGCCGCTTGGCCTATTGTGGCGACAACGTGCTCGATACCGCTGAACAATGCGACGACGGTAACTTGAGCGATGGCGATGGTTGTTCCAGCGGTTGCGCCGGTGAGCCAGCGGTTTGCGGTGACGGTAACGTGCACTTCAGTGAGGAATGCGACGACGGTAATAACTTCGATAACGATAGCTGTTTGAGCGACTGCCGGGTGGCGCATTGTGGCGACGGAGTTATCCGCGACGACATCCAAGCTGGGCAGCCGGCCTATGAAGAATGCGACGACGGTAACGCCAACGACTTCGATATCTGCCGCAACGATTGTAGCGAAGCGCGCTGCGGCGACGGCGCGGCGCGTTTAGATCTTCAAGTGGGTACGCAAGATGCGTGCACCCAACAAAACCCAGCCTGTCCGCCGAACGAAACCTGCAACGGCACGGTTTGCGAGACCATCTCGTATGAATCCTGTGACGACGGCAACGATGTGCATGAGGATGGCTGCTTGCTCAATTGTCGTCTTGCCCGCTGCGGTGACGGTGTTCGCCGCGTTGATTTCGCGCAAGGCGAGGCCGGTTACGAGGCTTGTGACGACGGCAACGACGTCGACGATGATGAATGCCGTAACGATTGCAGCCGTTCGAGCTGCGGTGATGGCGAGCTGCATGAAGGTTTGGAACAATGCGACGACGGCAACCGCGTCGACGAGGACGCTTGCACCAACGTTTGTACGCTGGCTCGTTGCGGCGACGGGGTTGTGCGTGACGTGGGAGCTGGAACGGGCGTGCGCTGTGGCAACCAGGACCCTTGTTTGGGTGGAGAGGTTTGCGACTGGGGATTCTGTCGGCCCGCGGGCTACGAATACTGTGATGACGGCAACGATTGGGTGGGGGACGGATGCAACGCACAATGCCAGCCGCCACCCTGCGGCGACGGTCTGCTTCAAGAAGGTGAAGCCTGCGAGGACGGTAACCAGTTCGATTGGGACGGTTGCAGTGGAACCTGTGAGACCGAGCCTTGGCCGTATTGCGGCACCGTCTTGCGCAGCATCACCTTGCGCCAAGGCGGCGACCCCGTCGCCATGGACGTTTCCGGCGAGAGCGCCATCGTTTCCTTTGCCGACGGTGATCTGACCTGGGTTAATCTGAACCAAGGTAACGTGGTGTTGCAGAGTTTCGTTGGGCGCCAAGGCGAAGGCGAGGCACCAGATTATGCGCGCTGGATCGCCATGCGGCCTAACGACGCGAACTTTGTCGCCTTTGGCTTGCGCCGCGGCCTGAGTTTCCGGCTGCGCAATGGGCAGCAGATCGCCGAGACTTTTACGTATCCCAGCGATGGCGACGTGGAGGCCTACCGAGCCGGAAATGTTGGCGGATGGGCGGATAACAACCGCATGGTGTTTCAACAGAACCAAGTCAACCAGCTCGATGGCCAAGGCAACCCGCTGCTCAATCAAGATGGAAG
>JAPKCE010000231.1 GCA_028823075.1 Myxococcota bacterium | reverse complement strand
GCTTGGCTACTGCCGTTGCGCAGATGCACCCAGATTAAATGGCGCGGGCTGCGCAAGGGGCGCATGACGCTTTCAAAGGCAGTCGGACTGCTGATTCGCTCTACCCACCAGATGGATCCCGGATGAACGCGGTTCGTTTTGACGCGCAGAGGCAGCGTTTTCCCTTGCGCATCAAGGGCTAAAACCCGTGCACCGGGAGCGGAACTGCTGAGCAGGTCTCGGGTCGGGTCATCAAAGAAAAATGAACGATGCAGGGCACATTGAGCATAAACCTTGGTCCCCAGAAGCGTCGCCTCAAGTTCGAGTTGCAGTTTGGGCTTTGCGCCTTCTAAGGTAGCGCAAGAGGCAAAGATTAAGGATAAGACGAAGGCTCTCATGCTGTCTCCCTAGGCCCGCGGTGGCCCATGGGACAAGCGCGAAAGGATTTTGGTGAGCAAAGAAACACCCCAAATAGCCTTTGAGAAGTGGCAGGGCCTTGGCAATCACTTCATCGTGCTTGAAAAGATGCCGTCAAACCGCAGCGTCGCCGAGATTTGCGATCGGCGTCTGGGGGTAGGTGCCGACGGCATTTTACTCATCGATGTTTCGCCGCCGCGCATGACCGTTTTTAATGCTGACGGCTCTCGCGCCGCCATGTGCGGCAACGGTTTGCGCTGTGCGGCGCGTTATTTAGTCGAGCGCGGCGCCAACTTAAGCGCAGGGATTGCAACCGACAGCGGACAACTCGCTATTGGAGCAATAGATGGTTTGGTGACGGTCGCAGTCGGCTCGCCGAGGAGCCTCGGAATGGGGAGCTTCGAGGGTTACGATTACATCCATATCGATATCGGCAACCCACACGCTGTCTTCCTCGACCCTCCGGGTTCTTTCGACTTGGAGAGCATCGGCGAAGCCATGCAAGAACACGTAGGCTTTTCCGGCGGTGTCAACGTCCATGAGGTACGCAGCGGTAACTCGGTTCTCATCGTCGTACCCTTCGAGCGCGGAGTCGGGCTGACTCAAGCCTGCGGAACGGGGGCCGCCGCTAGCGCCTTTGCTTACCAAAGTGCCAGCGAATCAACCTGGCCGATACAAACTGAACTCCCCGGGGGTCATTTGAGTTTCACCCAAGATGCCGAAGGGTTGCTGTGGATGAGCGGTCCTGCTGAGCGGGTTTTTACGGGGCTGCTGTAGCTAGAGGACGGGCAACTGTTTTAAGGGCAAGATGACTCGACAGCGCGTCCCGCCCTCATCGCGTCTTGAAACCTCTAACTTACCGCCTTGATCTGCGAGCACTTCGATCGCCAGCGCCAAGCCGAGCCCGGTGCCGCTGGGGCGTCCGTCGATGAAGGTTTGACCCAAACGTTCGAGCAGCGCTTCGGGAATGCCGGGGCCGTCATCGTCGATAACCAGCACCGCATGCGTTTCGCTGGCCTCGTTGTAGAGCCGTACCGTCCCGCCATCTTCTGAAACCGCCTGAAGCGCGTTTTGCAGCAGGTTCATGAGCGCACCGCGCAGGCCGTCGGGGTCGATCCAGGCGATCAGGTTTTCATCGACATCACCGGACAAACGCTCATCACTAAGAAAGCGCACCAGGTCTTGGCAAAGCGCCGTAAGCGGCGTTTCGCGAGGTTGCGGATCGGGCATGCGCGCCAGTTGCAGATAGGCTTGGGTGACGCGTTCGAGTCTTGCCGCCTCGGAGCGGATTTGCTCCAGCCAGCCCTCGGGGTCGGAGCCTTTGGGGAGATCATCGCTGAGCATGCGCGCCGCCAAACCGATGGTCGATAGAGGGTTGCGAACCTCGTGCACCACTTGCGCCGCCAGGCGTCCGGTGGCTGCCAAACGTTCGTGGCGCCGCAGTGCAAGTTCGGCGTCGAAGCGCCGAGTCACCTCTTCGATAACCAAGATGGCGCCGGTGATCGGTGGAGCCAACCGGCTGCTGTCACGGTCGCGCAGCACGCTTAAATGCACCGCCAAGCGACGCCCTTCTCGAAAAGCCATCTCGTCTTGGAAACTGCCTGCTTCGCCGCCCAAAACAGCGCTCAGCACAGCTGCTGCATCATCGATGACGGCACCTGCTGGTGTCGCGCTCAGCGCTTTACCGACGAACTCGTCCGGGCCTTGTGAAAACAGCCGACGGCAGCCCTGATTAATGCGCGTCACCCGCCCTTGCGGGTCGAGCACCACCAAGGCCTGCGGTACGCTCTCGATCAAATTGGCAATTTCGCTTTGCGCCAAGCGCAAGCGGCTTCGCTCGTCCTTAAGGTTCTGTTCTCGTCTTTGTACTGTCTCGGCCATCCGCTGCACTGCCCTTAAGGTGGCGCCGACCTCGTCATTACCTGCCTTCACGGGCGCAACCGGTTGCCCTTCTTCGACCCGCTCCACCGCCAAGCGAAGCTGCTTAAGGCTGCGCAAGGGGGCGATCAATGTGAGCGTTAAGATGAGCACAGCGAGAGCCCCGAGAGCAGCGAGTCCGATTAGCCAGTTAATCTCGCGAGCGCTGGTTCGAGCCGCCTGCCTGGCGCGCGATTTAATCTCGGCACGTGCCAGCACCAACACCAAGCGCAATTCTCGGTCCACCTCATCGAGCAGTCCTAAAAATCCACTGCGGTTGTCGGATTTGGCCAGCGCCTCAAGTCCGACAAGGGCGCGCCCCAGGTGTTGCCGAGGGAACGTGCCGGCCACCGGAGCCCGCGCCTGTTCAAGCTCGCTAAGAGTTAACAAGGCGTTGCGCCGGGCTTCGAAGCTACCTGCAAAGGAGCGCAGCCGGTCGCTCACATCGGCATCGGGGTCGACCTGGTCTAAATAGGTTCTCGTCCCCGCCGTTAGCGCCCTTAGCTCGCCAATTTCAGCGACCAAAGGCAGCAGGACTCCGGCGCTCAATTCCAACTCTTCGGTGCTGGTGTGGATGCGCAGCGCAGCGATCCCGGTTACCGTGCCGGTGATCAAGATTAACAGTGCGTAGGCAAGTAAAAGCCTACGCAGAATACTAAAGGGTCGGTTGTTTGTCGGTCTTTGTGCCAATTGACCTGTCCTGACCTGCGTGGTAGCGGCTCGCGCCCATCGGCTGCATGCCTCTTTCAAAGCGAAAAGGCATCTTGAACGGAGCATTTTGTGATACGTCTTTGCCTGTTTAGTGTGTTTCTCGCTAGTCTCGTTCCGAACGCGGCTCTTGCCGAGGACGATGATTTCCTCGCCGACGCTATCGTCGAAACAAAAGAAGAAAAAAAGCAGACTCAGCCACTGTTTCTTATTCCTCTGCAGGCGGTTTGGAAAACCATTGAGCCCCAATTGGTCGACGATGCGGTTAAGAATATCGCAGCGGAACTGTTTGAGTCCGGCGGTTTTCAAGTCGAACAATACAACCCGAGCTTGGGTGGAAGCGCTTTTCAAGACCCCGAACCGAGCCTGCGCAAACGCTGGCTTAAAGAGATTCGCGTTGCTGAGAACAACACGCGTAAGCGGCGTTTCTCACAAGCGATTAAAGCCGCTGGCCGTGTGGTTCGTCAGGTCATGGAAAACCCTGAGCATCTGCGCGACCCGCGCATCTATTGCCGAGCGATGGTTTTGGTCGCTGAAGGTGAATTGCGGCGTGGACGTCGCAACAAATCGCTCAGCATTCTCGATATGGTCGCGTCCAATTGCGGTGATCTTCACGATACCGACTCGGGTGCCATTTTGAGCGATGCCTTCACCGAGACTTTGGCCGACGCCGTCGCCGAAGTGCGTCGCCGTAGTGCGGGTACATTAACGGTGCATGCCGACGAACCGAATTCAACGATTTACCTGAACGGTATGAAAATGGGTCCGGCACCGCTGGTCATTCGCAACTTACCTCCCGGTCGCCACCTTCTTGCTGTCGTTAAAGAGGGGCATAAGCCCTTTGGTAAACTGGTGAAAGTGGGCAGCGAAAAAATCACCGTACAGGCGCGACTTACGAAGCCTTTAGGCGGCGGAAAGATCGGTCGTATTTTCACCGAGATGCGCGACAATCGTATGAGCCCTCAAGCGCTGACTTTCGCCGCCGAGTTACTTAAAAAGCATGGCGGTAAAGCGCCGATGGCCCTTATCGGCGGCATCGCTAAAGCGGGCGCCATTATTAAAGTCAGCATCTATGCGGTCGATCGTCAGGCTCAGGCTATTGCCTTGAAGCCGATGAGCTTTGACGTGGACTTCCTCGGCCTGGCGCCGGAGATGCTCGGGTTCACCGAAAAGTTGGTGGCGCTTAGTAAGAAGTTTGTGGCGGTGAAGGTCAACTCCAAGACGCTCATTGCCGATTTGCAGCCGCCTCAGCAAGACGCTCAGCCGGTGAAGTGGGCGAGCTTAGCGTTGGGCGGTGAGCGTAAGAGCTTGGCCCAGCAAGGGAATGCTCGCGGTCCACTTAAGCGTGGCGTTCGTGAGGAGGGTAAAGGGGGTAAAGAGCGTAAAGAGCGTAAACGGCGAGAAAAGCCGAGCTTACAATTGGATGTTGAAACCACGG
>JAPKCE010000230.1 GCA_028823075.1 Myxococcota bacterium | reverse complement strand
CCTTCGGCGCTGGTTTGTTGCAAAGTGCACCGAGCATGCTGATGGACGGTGAGGCTTGGCCGCCGCGCTCGGCCGATGAATGGCAAGCGCCGACCCCCGATGCTATTTACTACGTCGCTTCGGGCGGCGACGATGATGCCTCTGGTACCAGCGAAGAGCCCTGGGCCGATTTGCAGACCAGCCTAAAGAAACTGTTTCCCGGTGACCGGCTTGTGTTGCGCGCTGGTTCTTATACCGGCCCGTTTTTCATTGACGAAGGCTGTCAAAACGGCAGCGCAACCCGCCCCATTGAGATCGTCGGCGAATCGGGCGCCAAACTGGTTAGCGGCGCGACTTCCAGTGAAGCGATAGGTTTTTGGAACCCGGTTCTTCTCATTAATCGCGCCGGCTGGGTGCTGCGTAATGTACAAGTCGACGGTGGAGACTTTGAAAGTGTCGGCATCCAGGTTCTCGAAGGCGGACGCCAAACTCTGCTGCGCGATCTGAGCGTGGTCAACGGCGGTTCGGCCGCGATCACCTTGGGGCCGCGCCTCCAAGACACCGTCCTGCGCAACGTCGTGCTGCGTAACACCAAGGGCGTTGGCGGCGGCGTTGGGCATGGCGTGGTGGTGCTCGGCGGCTCGAGCAACCTGGTGCTGGCGGCCAACTTCATTCATCACAACAGCGGCGATGGTATCCACGTTCTGGGCAGCCACGTGCTGCCTTTCGAGGTGGGCTCCATCGGCAATTTGTTGGCGACGAGCGGGCTCGTGATCACGGGTAACGATGTCCATGACAACCGAGGACACCAAATCGTTGTCGGCGCTTCAAATGAGACGACGATCACCGCCAATCGCTTGTGGAACTCGCGGCCTTCACCGGTAGGTCAAGGTATCGCCTTGCAACTGCACGATGGGGCTCAAAATGCGGCCGTCGAAAACAACCTAATAGCCGAATCCACCGAAGGTATAGTCATCGCAGCCGGAGCCCGCCCCGAGGCGCATCCGGATGGGGTTCGCGCTCCCAAACAGATCCTTATCGAGCATAACGTCATCTTCAACCCGTTGACCCCAGGACGCTATGGGTTTTTGATCGACACGGCGCAGAACGTTCACCTCTACCACAACGCGGTTCTACGGGTGCGTAAAGCGCTTCATGTCGAGGACTTGCCACCCAAAACAAGCGGACTTCGTGTGCTCAACAACCTCTTTCTCGAAGCTTCAGAGTTAGGGTTTCGCAGCAGCGCCATGTCGGTGTTTGAGCGTTTTGATTACAACGCCTTTGGCCTCGGAGGGTCCCCCGTCCAAAGCGAAGTCGGCGAAACCCGCCAGGCGATTTCAGCGCAGATTGAAGAGGGGCTCATCACCAACAGCTACGCCGTCCAGGGAGTTGCTTTTGACAACGACGACCTGGCGCATCCGAGCGGTATTCAGGTGGTCGATAAAGGTGTGGCGATTCCTGGGTTTACCCATCAAGGTTTAGCGCCCGATCTCGGTGTTTTTGAGCACCCAGCGGCGCAATAGCTAGAGAAAGTTCGGATGAGCGCAGAACCAATGCTCGGCGCGACGCAACGATTGAGCGGCGTCCAGCACAAAGGCGGAGCGTAGCAATTCCCCTTCGGCAAAAGGCCGTCCCATCAACTGCAAACCGATGGGTAAACCGGTGCCATCATAACCCACTGGACAAGAAATGGCAGGTAGCCCGGTGAGGTTGGCGAGCATCGCAAAGCGCATCAGCGATTCGAGCACTACCAGGTCGGATTCGCCACGCACGTCGGCGCCGGGGCGAATGATAGGCGCTGTACGCCCGGTACTCGGCGTAGCCAGAACGTCGATATTTTCAAACAGTGCTGAAGTCTGCGCCGCGATCAAGTTTCGCAGGCGTTGAGCGTGCACATATTCACGGCTCGACAAATGCTCCCCAAGCGCAAAATTCATGCGCACGTCCAACCCGAAAGCTTGGCGTCGAGCATGCAATTCGGGACCTTGAGAGGCGAGCATCTCACTGACGATGGTGACCATATGGACCATGCGCGTAAGGTCCGGGTCTGGAGCGACCACTTCGACGATCTCGGCACCGGCACCGACCAAGGTCTGTAAAGCGCTCCGACAGGCGGCGACAACTTCGGGCTCGGCATCTTCGAACCAAGCCGGGTAGACGCCGATGCGCAGACCTTTCATGTCGCCAACAAAGGCGGCTTTTAAATCGCAGCTCGGCCGACCAAGCGAAAGCGCATCGGCGGGGTCGGGACCGGCCATCAGCGAAAGAGCCAGCGCTAAATCAGCCGGGCTCGCTGCGATCGGCCCAAGATGAGCGACGCTCCAACACAGCGGCGCCGCGCCAGCCTCGCTGATGCGTCCAAAGGTCGGCTTCAGCCCGTACATTCCACAGAGGCTGGCGGGGATGCGAATCGAGCCGCCACCGTCCGCGCCCAAGGCTAAGGGGACGAGGCCGGAAGCGACCGAAACTGCCGAGCCACTCGACGACCCGCCACTGGCATATGCTGTGTTGTAAGGGTTGCGAGCGGCGCCGTGATGCGGGTTGATTCCGGTCACCCCGAGGCCCAGTTCATGCATGTTCGCCTTGCCGATGAGCAGCGCTCCAGCGGCGCGCAGGCGAGCCACTGAATAGGCGTCGCTAGGAGCTGCTTTAGAACCCAGAAACGAAGTGCCGACCGTGGTCGGGTAGCCGGCTTGGTCGACCTCGTCTTTGACCGCTACCGGCACACCATCAAGCGGGCTCAAAGGCGCATTTTGGCGCCAGCGTTCGTCCGATGCGAGCGCTTGCTCGAGCAGGTCTTCTGGGCGCTGAGCAATGATCGCGCGCAAGGGCGGTTTTGCCTGGTTGGAACTTTGGGTTTTACTGATCAGTAGCTCAGCGACTTGGCTCGGTTTAATGTCGCCGGAGGCATAAGCTTGCCGGTAGTCATCGGCGCTGGGCATCGGCCGCGAGGCATTTTTAGCAAACAGTTCCGCTGCTTGTATCGGGCTAGTGGAAACCCCGCTGTCCTGGGCTCGCAGGTCGTTAATTTGCAGTGGCTGCCCCTCATCGGCCCGAGCTTGCATCAACGAGGGTAGCCCCAAGTCCCTAAAAGTCTGGCCGGCGACCAGCCGCTTAATACCAGGGGTCTCAAGCAGGGCACAAACCAAGCGCAGCGCGGTTCCAGAGAGGCGCGGCGCTTTGACCGGATGGCGATAATAAGTGGGGCCCATGAGCTGTCTCCTAGCGAGTTTGCGATAACTCAGTCGATACAAGCCGACAAACCCCCCACCGATTCGCGGTTGCGGCGGCCGGTCATGGCGCCCATACTGTCTGTATTCTGGAGGGCATTTGTCGTGCGTCTGTTTTTATCTCTTCTCGCTTCAGCCTCTTTACTCGCGTGCCCTCTGGCTGATCCCCCTCGTGGTGATGTTGGCCTGAGCGAAGCCGGTCCCGGGCTCGATGCAGCCCAGCAGATTCCAGACCTCGGACTTGCGCCGGTGCCCGGCGCCGACGCCAGTGCTCCTGGTGATGCGGCTTTGACCGGTGATGCCTCGGAAATTAACGAAGTTGATGCTGGGCTTGAAGGCCGCGATGCCATGCCCGGTGCCGACGCATCGTCAACTGCCGATGTTGCTGTATCAGCCGATTCGGGAGCGCCTGCCGAAGTCGCTGGCCCGCCGATGGATCATGCCGAAATTAGCGGTGCCGTTTTTAACGTGCTCAACCGAGCCGCTGTGCGCGATGTTTCGGTTTGTGTACAAAACCGGCAACCGGAATTCCCCTGTGCGACCAGTGATGTTGGTGGCCAGTACCGCTTGCGCACACCGCATAATGAGCCTTTCGTGTTGATTTTCTCGGGCGGCACTCAAGTCATTCAACCCACCCTGGTCCATCTGCAAGTGCCGTTGGGCTACACCACCTGGAACATCGCTACCTTACAAAATAGCATGGTCGGGATCATGATGGGCGCCATGAGTCAGCCCAACGATGTGAGCAAAGGGCATGTCAGCGTCACTGCGGGTACGGCCGGCGCCGATGGCATCGTCGGTGCCACTGCTAGTATACAGCCGATGAGCGGCGCAGGCCCCATCTATTTGAACGATGGCGGGCTGCCCGATCTGCAAGCCGTCGCCACTTCGATCAACGGTACCGGCGCCTTTGTGAACGTCACCCCGGGCGAGGTGAGCGTCTCAGTCACCCCGCCGATCACGCACAACTGCCCGCTTTATCCCATCGCCGTTGGTGCAGGCGGCGCCTGGCGGGTTCCGGTTATCGCCGGCCATCTCAGCGTGGTTGTGTTTGAATGCGTGGCGCGCTGAGCGTTGCTGCGCATTGGCTTTCTCATTGGCGTTTTAAGCGCCTGTGGCACCACTCAGGTCGAGCTTGAGTTCATTCCACCCGAGCTTGTTTTTAGCGCCATTGACGGCGGCTTCTCGGGAGCACCGACTCTGCTCGTCGGCGGCGTTGCAGAGGGTCGCTTCAGCGCCTTTGAAGATGGCGC
>JAPKCE010000229.1 GCA_028823075.1 Myxococcota bacterium | reverse complement strand
GATGCAGACGCATACTTTGGCCGCGTTTACTGTTTGGTTCAAGGCTCTCGGCGGGAGTAATTATTTTGAGGAATTAACTTGGCTTGTGTCCTGCTTATAGCGCTTTGAGCTTGAACAGCTTGTGGCTTCGCGTCAGGCTTGTTTTATGAATAAACTACCCGTCTCTAACTCGAAAAATCTACTTGGCACGGCTCTAAGTTCTGGGGCTGTCGCTCCCTTTCTTGCCTTGGCTATGGGGCGTCGCATTGCTTTGATGTCATTGGTTCCGTTTTGTCTTTCGGTTGTTGCGGTAATTGCTGGGCTCTATGTTGGTGTGTTCTATGGCGTGGATTTTATCGCTGATTTACTGCGTGGTATTGTGGTCTGGATGTTTAGTGAAGGCGCTGGGCAGAACGTTTTAATTACTGTGGTCGCTTGGCCGGCTGCGCTGCTTTCATGTGTTGTTCTTGGTTACCAGTTCGGTTTTTTACTGAGCTTGCCCTTTCTTGATCGTTTGGCTTTGGCCGTCGAGTTGCACGAGGGGTGGCGACCTGCCGGGCAAGGGCTCGGGCTGCTGGCTTCGGCGCTTTCGGTGAGCTTGACGATGATGGCCTGGCTTAGCGGGTCTGCACTGTTCTTGGTGCTCGGTTTGATTCCTGGAATTGGCTTTGTTTTTGTTTTGCTTGGCTTTCTTTGGACTTCACTTTGCATCGCTCTTGATGCGCTCGACCCCAGCCTGTGTCGGGCCGGCTTGACCTTGCGAGAGCGCCTTGCGCTGGTTGGGCGTCACAAACTTCCGGTGCTGGGTTTTGGTGCCCTCGCTAGTTTTTGGATGGTGATCCCGGGTTCCTATCCTGGGATCATTGTTGGTGGCGCGCGATTGGCGGCTCGTTTGCTTAAGTCCGAAGCCATAGGTCAAGGGCGCGAATAAGATCACAGACCAGTTTGCGGCGCGGGTCGGACAGGCCGCTGTAGGCACCTGGAGCGACGTGTAGAAACCCAACGCCCGCTGTTGTTGGCGCTTCGAACGCTCCGTAATAGCTGCGGTTGCATAGGTAGCGCCCAGCGTCTTTGCTTAGCTCGAGATCATGCCCCCGTCGGCGCATTTGCTGCACCAAATCTTCGCAGGGCCAATGGCAATTGAGGGTATGGCTCATCGGTCGGGTGGGCACGATGGGGCCCGGAAGCAGCAATTGGCCATCGCCGTCGGGGCGACCATCTAGCCGGTTACTAGCCTGGAGTTCTAAGCGCCCGGTGCAATCCTGCCTAGCAACGCCGAGCATCAACAAGAGATGCGGAACCACCGTTTCGACAGATCGTTGAACCTGCTTGGGGCTGCGCTCCCAACTCACCGGGAAAACACGGCGATGTACCTTGAGCCCCATCAGCCTGCGCGGCAGGCTTCGCACGAGAGCGGAGGTGGGGTTTTCCGGCATTCCCGGGAAGGCACCAAAACCGCTGACCAAAATGCGTGGCCTGGCGAGCAGGCTCAACTGTGAACTCGGTATTCTCGCCATGATAGAAGCCCCTTTACAGCGCCAACCTATACCCCGATGTTCCCTCATGCTGCAGTTCGCGGCAAGGGAGCAAAAGTTGACCGCTTTTCTGCGCATCTTTCCGTTGTTTTTATTGCTCGGTTGTGAGCCTTTGTTCAACGCGTGGGAAGGCAGCGAGCCCGCGGATTTGAGCCAAGCCGCCACGATCGAAGCGGCGGGCGTGGCTGCGCCAACCGATCTCAAAGTCATGAGTTGGAACCTTAAGTACGGCGGCGGCCGCATCAACTTCTGGTTCGACTATTGGGGCGACCGGGCGATTATGACGGGCGATGAAGCCGACGCGAACATCAGCGCCATGATCGGTCTGATCAACGAAGTCGACCCGGACGTGCTGATCAGCCAAGAAGTTGAGCGCAACTCCAAGCGCACCGCCTACCGCAACATGGTGCAGTTGGTGCTCGATGGCACCAAGCTCAATTACGCTGCCTACATTCCGGTATGGCAGGCTCGCTTTGTGGCGACGCAAGGCATAGGCCGAGTCGATAGTGGTATCGTGGTTTACAGCAAATACCCCATCACCGAGGCGCTGCGCATCGCGCAACGAGACCGCACTGACCAAGACGGTTTGACCCAGGCATTTTACCTGCATCGCGGCATTTTACAGGCGAAAATCGACGTCGGCGACGGCCGTGTCGTGGATGTCATCAACGTGCATACAGCGGCCTACGATAACGATGGCGCGAATGCCGACCACCTGCTTCAAATCAAAGAGTTAGTCGATGGTTTGAGCAGTAATTTCTTGGTCGGCGGCGACTTCAACGCCATCCCGCCGGGCACCGTCAACCACGAGGAGTTCGATGATGAAGAGCCGGTACCGACCGACACTGACTTCCAAGGCGCCCCCTATAAACTCGACGCCATGCAGCCCTTCTTCGATAGCTACGCCGCCCATTTGCCCTTGGCGGAATACGAAATTGGCGATGAAGACGTCCAACAAAAATGGTTCAGTCACACCGTGGCACCGCCCCTCGACGACCAAGGCCGCAGCCACTTTTGGAACCGGACTTTGGACTATATCTTTACCAACTCTTCGTTCGCAGGTGATCGCGGTGAAGTGCTACAAAAGCCGGGTGACGGTGAGGACTTCACGGCGAGCGGCGGCGGTATCGTCGGCGATCCGATGGAGCTCAGCGACCATGCTCCGGTGCTCGTCAAATGGAGCCTGCGATGAAAATCTTTCTGACAACGCTACTTTTCGCTTCTTCGGCTTCGGCGATAACACCGGTAGACTCCGCTGCTATGCTTAAGTCGGGCCAGTGGGAGGTCGGTGTTTTTAGCCCGCTCCGCTTTGGCCTTTCGGATAAACTTGAGCTGCGCCTGCATCCCCTGACTGCCTTGGTGAGCCCACATTTTGCTCTGCGCTTTGAGCATGGAGAACTGCACGGCGGTACCCTGGTGGGTGAATGGGGCCTCGGCGTGCCCACTTATGGCATGCGCATGCTTCAAGGCGATGCGGCCGGAACCTTATTCCCCAACGACCACGAAATCCCGTGGATGGTCACGCCCCGCGCCGGCATGGTTTGGAGCAAGGGTAACGATAAGCGCATGTACACCTTGCGCGCCGATTTGACTTTGGGCGTCGCCTTCACCCAGCCCGAGCGCTCTGTGAGCCGCACAGGGGCAGGTTGGCTCGACTTGCTCTTCGCTCCTGCCAGCGACGGCTACCGTGCGCGTTTGGGTGGTATCTACGACCGTTCGCTTTCGGAGCGCTTACGCGGCCGCACCAGCGTGGATATCTACGCCACGGGTAATCCGGACAACCCGCTCATGGTGCTCGGTCGGCAGGTTTTCGATTTTGGTATGTTCAAAGGTAAAGACGGCCGCTGGAACCGTCTCGGGTTTGGCGTAGCCTGGCTCAATTCGCAAAGCCATGCCTTAGGCGGCGGGCGCAGCAACGACTATATGCCAGTCATCGACTTGGTGTTTTAGAGGCCTTCGCGGACGGCTAGCGGCTGGAGAGCCTAGGAGTCGCAAGCTCAGCGCTCTTCCAAACTCGGCGCCAACTGCCATAGGGCGGCCGCCACAGTTGCACTGCCGATGGCACCCCAACGGGCTTTTACGGCTAGCGTCTGAGCGGTCTTCAACTCGTCGTAGCTAACATCGCTCATGCCATTAATGGGGTCGTCATGAGCGCTCTGGGAGCCGCCCAAGTCGACGATCGACCAGCCCATGGTGCCGACGGCGGCTAAGGCAAAGCCTATGGCTGAGCGACGCATTAAGTTGCGCTGGAACTTGTTACTCAATTGAGTAGCCGTCAGCGCCGCTTCTTCGCCGAAGAGGGCGATCAAGGCCTGCTCGCTGAGCTTGAGAACAGCGCGCGGTAAATCGACCTCTTTACGCACGGTAACGCTCTTACGCAGCAGTACTTTGGCTTCTTCAACCGCAATCACTTTAAGGTTTAGGATGAACTGATCGCCGATGCGGCCTATGCTCGGCACGGCCATCAGCGGCACGCCAAGCGCTCCGCCCAAAGACTGCATGCAACTGTCATCATCACATCCAAGAGCTTGTTTCTGCTCTTCAATACTGATCATGTCGCGTAGATCCTCGCCGGCGATGATCGAGCTAAAGCGTCTAGATTCGCTCAAGCGAGACAGCAAGATATCGCTGAGCACTTCGGCCATCGATGCTTTCACGCCATGCACGGCTTCAAGGTCGAGCACGGCGATGGCCTGCGAGGTTTCGAGCTGCTCCGCAGCGGCGGCAGTGGCGCTCGGCTTGACCTTGGCGAAGAACGCGTCGACCGCCTTCTTCGTCGAGGTCCGAACCAGGTCCGGCAAGTCGTCACTACCTAGAATCACGCCGCCTTCGCGAGCCAGAACCTCAGCGCGATCGATATCGAGAATTTTTAGGTTAAAGACCGCTTGCCCGCCGATCATCCCTAGCTCGGCAGTGAGTATGAACGGGACATCGAGAGCCTTGCCGATCTCGGCCATGCAATTGGAAGCCT
>JAPKCE010000228.1 GCA_028823075.1 Myxococcota bacterium | reverse complement strand
GGCTATTGTTCGAGAAGGCGCTCGGCCGCTTGCTGCGCCATGGCAAAGGGAGCGTCCAGCCCAAGGCCGTGAATTAATCGGTCAGGCAGAACAAATAAAGAGCCGATACCGCTGTGTAGCTTGGGCGGAAGTTGGGTCGGGTCCTGGCGACGAACAAAGGTAAAGTCTTCGCTTCCGGTTAGCGGATATTGTTTCAGCAAGGGGAAGTGCTGTGCGAAAAATTGACGCACGAGGCTCTCATCCTCCCCTTCTTGCAGCCAGGTTTCGAGCAGCACTTCATGCCCGTGAGCTTCGACATGAATCTGAAACTTTCCTTGTGCTGTAAGTATAGGACCACTCAAAAAAGGCGGCCAATCAACAGCAGCTAAACGCCCATAAAGACGATGCATGGTCGTGCTCGCTTCACCGTCACGCTTCCAGCGCTGATTCAGTTTTGCGAGAAGCCGGTCGTTTCCGACATCGATGCTTTCGATCGGGTCACCCCAAACCACCGCATCGCTACCAATATGCTTTCCACGGTTGGTGATGACCGACACCAAGCGGCCGCGATGGATGTCGTAATCTTGTGCATGTTCCCGAGGTAGCAACTCAACCCCAGCACGTGCCTCGGCGAGTTCCAAAAAGCTCTGTAAAGGCCGGTCGAGCACCTGCAAATCACGCTGCCCGTTCCAGCGAAGATGTGCCTGGTCGGCGTTCGACGCGGTCCATGGATGCAAGAAATAGGGGCGGTTTAGTGCATCGATCTTGGCTTCGGTTCCGCTCAGACTAAGCTCGCTCCAGCCCACTTTATTACGCCAACGCTGCCACCAACCTTTGTGGAAGAACTCTGGGTATTCGGTGGGCACGGGGTCGGACATCGGCTCGGCCAGTTGGCGGCACCAGTTTTCAAAGTCCGCATTTTGCAAGCGGTTTTGCTGGTGGTCGCGAGCGCCACGCTCGAGAAATATCTCGGCGCTGCCCGTCGGCGAGCAAAAATGGCCCAAGCTATATTGGGCTCGAAGCCGATCTCGTAAGGGCACCAAGATTCCCAGTTTTAGAGCCGTTTCACGCACTGCCGGTAGCATGGTTAAATCCAGCGGCGGAAAAGGGGGTAGGGCAGGTACAGCACCGTCATGGCGTCTCAAGCGCATCACGCGCTTGCC
Source organism: Myxococcota bacterium (assembly GCA_028823075.1). Lineage (GTDB taxonomy): Bacteria > Myxococcota > UBA4151 > UBA4151 > UBA4151 > CACGMS01. The sequence goes on along the minus strand of JAPKCE010000228.1, from coordinate 3,352 downwards.
TGTTTTGGCCACCAGGCAGGCGGTCAGGCGAGCCAAGATGCCATCACCGACAACCAGCAGATCGTAACTTAGGCGTGCACCCGACATGGTCTAGCTTTCAATCCATCGCGGAGCTGGAGACCGCTTCATCTTTAGTTCTTTGATCAACGGAGGACGCTCTTGCCGGCCGAGCGTAGGTCGCGAGCGGAGCGCGCCACCCGGTCGGCCATCGCCGCCTCACCTTTTTTGAGGTAGGCCCGCGGGTCGTAGAGTTTCTTGTTGCCGACCTCTCCATCGATTTTCAGCACCCCGGCATAATTGCTCAACAGATGATCAGCAACGGGGCGCGTAAAGGCGTATTGGGTGTCCGTATCAACATTCATTTTAACCACCCCGTAATCGAGCGTTTCGTGAATATCGCTCAAGTCACTTCCCGAGCCGCCATGGAACACCAGATCAAATCGAGCAGCTTCCCCATAGGCGGCGCAGACGGCATCTTGGCCTTGGCGCAAAATATCCGGGCGCAGCACCACGTGGCCCGGCTTGTACACACCGTGAACGTTACCAAAGGTGGCGGCCAACATAAAACGGCCGCCGATTTCGCTGAGCGCTTGGTAGGTGGCCAGCATGTCCTCGGGGGTGGTGTAGAGTTTTTCTGCCGGAGCGTCATGCTCGACACCGTCCTCTTCACCGCCGACCACGCCGATCTCGACCTCTAAGATGATGTCGCTGGCGGCGCATCGCTTAAGCAGGACTTGGGATTTTGCCAGGTTCGCCTCGAGCGGCAATATGGAGCCGTCGAACATGTGACTATTAAAGAGGTTCTTGCGCCCCGAAGCTCGCCGTTTCTCGGTCTCTTCAATGAGCGGAATTAAGAAACTGTCCACCTTATCTGGAAGGCAGTGGTCGGTGTGCAAGGCGATGCCCACGTCGTAAGCCTCGGCCAGGGTGTGAATGGCATCGGCCAGTGCGATGGCCCCGAGCACCGAGTCTTTATTGGTCAAACCCGAAGCGAATTGTCCGGCGCCGGTGCTGACCTGCAAAAACCCGTCGCTGCCCTCGGCGGCGAGGCCGGCCAAGGCGGCGTTGGCGGTGGACATGGAGCTAATGTTGATGGCTGGAAAGGCATAATGCCCTTTGTTGGCGCGGTCCAACATGCGGCAATAAGTAGCGTGGTCGACGACTGGCATGAGCAACCCCCTTGCGTTTAGGCCATTGCCCTCTAGCCAGGGTCTGCGCCGGCATCAATCCCCTTCGGTAAAGTCTGGGAATTCGTGGGTTTTACCTTGGGGGTAGGCTGCGGTTTCAAAAGACTGGCGCATCTGCAAAACTTGACGTTGTAGTTCTTGATGCGCGGTCCATGCCGCTTGCAACAGGCTGCTCCAACGCTCTTCATCAACGCCGTTGAAGGCCACCAGTAAATCGCTCAGCGCAGCGCGCATTTCGCCCAAGCCGAGGTTCTCCGTATCTCGCAAATGTTCACCTAAGGACACTGCGTCCTGACGGTCTTTGAGTTGGTGCAGCAATTCCACCAGACCATGCTGGAACATCTCAACGCGCTCGATCGCTAGACCTTGACGCCCTTGTGAAGCGTGTAACAGCACCGATGATGAGATCGGCGCTATGCTCGGACGCCCGCCGTGCTCCCGCGCCGATTGCGGTACTCGTGGCAATGCTCGCCACAACTCCAGCATCAACTCGTCGCGCGTGAAAGGTTTGGCGACAAACGCATCACAACCGGAATCGCTAGCTTGGCGCCGGGCGAGCGGCGACACATCGGCGGTCACGGCGATGATCGGTATGCGTCCGATATGGCTAAGCTTTTCATAGTCTTCGCCTTTGCGGATGCGTTTGGTGGTCTCAAAGCCATCCCAGGGTGCCATCTGCAGATCCATTAACACCAAATGTTGTGCCGTCGTGGTTAGGATCTCCAAAGCTTCAATACCATCGCCTGCCGTTGCCACATGACAGCCCATTTCTTCAAGCAACAGCCGGGTGATGAGGAGGTTGGTCGGTGTGTCCTCCACCACCAAAACTCGAGTCCCGATCAGCGCCTTCGGATTAATTCCAGGGCCGGAACCTTGAACCGCCTCGCTCGCTTCGACCCGGTGCAGAGGCAGCTGGACCCGGAGGCGAAAAATCGTGCCCACATCGGGTTCGCTTTGGAAGTCAAGAGTTGCTCCCATCAAGTTGCTCAAACGTTTCGAGATGGCAAGTCCCAGCCCGCTCCCTTGGTAGCGCCGAGATGTGCCGGTTTCCCCTTGCGAAAAAGAGTCGAAAATCGAGTTGTGACGGCCCGGTGTGATGCCGATACCGCTGTCTTCGATTTCGACGAAGAGTTCTCCCCTGCCTTTCTTTAAGCGAGAGCGAACCCTGACTCGAACCATCCCTCGAGCGGTGAATTTAATAGCGTTGCTTGCCAAGTTGAGCAGCACTTGACGTAAGCGCCCTGCGTCTCCGACAAAGAACAGGCTGCCCTCGCCTTCGTAGTCGAATTCAAGGTGCAGTTCGGGTGAACGCGGCAGCAATTCGACAAACTGACGCAGGTCGTCGTGAAGTTGCCGAGGAGAAAAAGCGGCAGAGTCGAGCTCGAGCACCCCCGCGTCGATGGCTTCATAATCGAGCAGATCATCGATCAGGGTACGTAGGATCTCGGCGGAGGTACCTAAGGCCTCGGCAAGCTCGGCCTGGCGCGGGCCCTCGGCGCTGTCTTGCAACAGATATTGCAGCCCGCGGATCTCGGTCAGAGGTGTGCGAACTTGATGGCTCATATGCGATAAAAAGCTGGTGCGAGCCTCGGCGCGAGCCTCGGCTTCGTGAGTTCGAGGACTTGCTCATCGGCTAGGTCTTCGGCGGCGAGGGTGAGCGCTATCGCCATGATCACCATGCCGAAAATCGATAAGTATGGGTTTTTGAGGCCTTGGGTAACCACAGCGATGTCGTGAACCAGTACGGCGATGTTGAGCATCACGGACCAGGCTATAATGCGCCGTCCTTTGCTGCGCGCCTGTTTGCTACGAACCAAGGCTTGGGCGATGGCGATGTGCAGCGCAACCGCCAACAGGGTGAGCAGCGCGCCCAGGTTGCTTAGATGCCCGTCGAGGTAGTTGATGCTAACCCAATTGGGCTGTCGTCGTTCAATACCGACGACGCCGAAGAGGGCAACAACTGCGCCGATAGGCAGGGACACACACCAGAAAATGCGACTTAGTCGAGGCATTGGATGTTGCAGTAGCGCAGCCGCAGCGTCGAGGATGGAGGGCAAATGCGCAGAGATAGCAAAGAGCAGCAAACCGAAAAGAATGCGCACCTGATCGACGTCTAACAGACCACTATAAAGGGTAAAGGCCAGCATCGAGCGTACTAAGGCGAT
>JAPKCE010000227.1 GCA_028823075.1 Myxococcota bacterium | reverse complement strand
TTGTACTCGACCCCGACCCCCCTGAATTTGCGAGCGAACTGCTGCTGCCGTTCACCTTTGATTGTGTACGAAACGCGGCCGACCCTTGGGCTCGGGCTGCCGAACTCTGCGATGGGCGGCTAAAACGCTTTTAGCCCCCACAGCAACGATGAAATTGTGGAGATGAAGCCACCTCCAACGCTCGCAAGGCAGGGTTCGGGTACTCGGCTCAAGACACTTGCTTACGCTCCGGAAAAGCGCATCTCGGTGACGACCCGCGAGATTCGAAGCCAAGCTGAGAATCGAGCAACCAGGCCGCGCAAGCCGATCAACGAGTTTCGAGGAGGGTAAGGATATGATGAATTTGCAGCTTTTCGCACGACCCTAAAGCAGCGAAACCCCGGTCAAATCCTGAGATACATCCCATAACCTTCGAGCAATATCTTGGCGTCTAGAATAGCGGTTCGAGTTCACCGGAACGGCCGCACCGCGCAGTTCAAACCAGCGCGGACCAAAATAGGCGCCGCCCTCAAGTTCGGGGTCTGTGGCAGCTCGCAGGGTGGGTGCGGCACCGCCTTCGGGGCTTTGAGAAACCAGCGGCCCGAGCAGGCGAGTGAAAAATGAATGCTGCAATAAATTACTGCGCGTCATGCCCGGATGGGCGGCGATGGCCAAAGTATCATGCCCGGCAGCCGCCAAACGCCGCTGTAATTCGTAATGGAAAAACAGGTTGGCGACTTTGCTCTGACCGTAGGCCATCCAGCGGCTATAAAATCGCTTACGCTGAAGATCATCAAAGCTGATGCGCCCAAACTTATGGGCCATGGAAGCCACCGTGATAATGCGGCTCTTCGGGGTGGCTACCAGCAACTCAATAAGCCCCGAGGTCAGCGCAAAGTGCCCCAAATGGTTGGTGCCAAATTGCAGCTCAAAACCGTCGACGGTAAGCGTATAAGGAGGAATCATCACCCCGGCGTTGTTGATCAGCAGATCAAGACGCTCATGCTCTTGGCTAACTTTCTGTGCGCAAGCACGAACGCTCGATAAATCGGCGAGGTCAAGGGGTGTAAAGTGAAACTCGCCGCCGGGGACTTCGGCGCGTAGCCGCGCCAGAGCCGCCTCGGCCTTTTCGGCGCTGCGACAGGCGATAATCACCTTGGCACCAGCGCGCCCGAGCTCTCGCGCTGTGGGCTCACCAATTCCGCTGTTCGCGCCGGTAACGAGGGCTATTTTACCGCTCTGGTCGCCGATGTCCGAAAAGTTCCAAGCCATCAAGAACCCCCACTTTCTAATCGTTCGAAGACTAACCGTGCTGGGCAACCGGGTCCATACGACGCCAAGGATAACGACCCAACCACAGCGCTCAACCTTTTTTCAAAAAATCACTGGGCGTTGGCGGCCGCCGGTCGTGCAGCCAGTCCTCGCCTGCGATCCGACCGACACTCGCGGTGAGCGCACTAAAGTGCTGCACGCCGTCAATACCCAGCAGGTCATGAACCAGGTCATCGTACCACGAACCCATGGCGCAAGCGCCGAGCCCTAGCCCGGTGGCGGCGAGCAGGAAATTCTCCATAACCGCCGCTGAATCCCACCAGACGTAGCGGTAGGCGCGTTCAAAATACTTGGCGCGGCAGCGCTCCATGACCGCGGTCCAGATCACGTTGACGGCAGCATGTTCGGTCATCGCTTGGCCGCGTAACGCAGCATGTCCTTGGGCGCGAAAGTCGCCCATTTGTATGCCTTCAAGCTGCCAATTCTTAACGTCGAGATGATAGATTCCCGGCTCAAGCCCTTCGACGGCGTTGACCACCAAATAGGTCTCGATCGGATACAAAGCACCCGATGAAGGCGCCGTTCTTAGCTGGTATTGACCCATATCAGCGGTGATGCCCTGACTCGACCAAAGCAATAAGTTGAGTTCGTTCAGACTCATCGCTTCGGGCAAAAAGTTACGTTTGGAACGACGCTGCTCAAACACCTGCCACAGATCGACTCCAGGCGGGCGCTCTGGGTCTCCGAGCGGTATATGACAAACAGCATCCGGGTAGGTCAGATAAGTCTCTGGGCGCTCAGTGTTCGAATACTCACGGTCGGCCCACCACGCCTCCCAACCTTCCGGTGTATAGGATGTGGCCTGCATGAACTCATCACAAATACGCCGCCAGTCTGTGTGCATTTTTTGCCTCCAGGCCGCTGCTGTAACGCAAAATATTAATTTGCGTCAAAGCGGGCGACCGTAAATTTTTGCTGAAAACAACGATAATTTAAGGCGAAGAGGTAGGTTTGGTTATGCGTATTGACCCGGCAAGCGGCGCTACACCCCAAGCATCCGAGTCAGCCGCCCCGCCGTCTGTGCCGAGCCAAACCAGCCCGCGGCAACCAGGACTCGTCAGGCACGATGATTTTCAGTACTCGGCTAACGGCGTGTAACGCCGCGCATAAAAGGAGCCGATCATGCCGGCAGCCGAATCCCAAAACCAATTATTACGCCGCGCCCAAGAAGGCGACGAACAAGCACTCGAAGCGCTGTTGCGTAGCGTACAACCGCAACTGTATCGTTTTAGTATGAAGATGTGCCGGCAAACGCAGGATGCAGAAGATGTGCTGCAAGATTCCATGTTGGCGATGGCGCGCTCGTTTCGGGACTTTCGCGGCAATTCCTCTTTTTCCACCTGGTTGTTCACCATCGCGCGCAGTTTCTGTATTAAGAAGCGCCGCAAAGCTAAGTTTGCGCCCAAACACGAAGAGTCGCTTGAAGGCCTCAAGGCCTTTGAATCGGCGGGCATCGCCTCAAGCGATTTGAACCCCGAACAACAAGCCGCAAGCAACGAAGTTTGGCAAAAAGTTCAACAGGGCATTAAGCAGATCGAACCCGACTATCGCGAGGTATTAATCCTGCGCGACATCGAGGGGCTGCGCGCCAAAGAGGTCGCGGAAATTGTGGGTATCAGTGTTTCAGCCGTCAAAAGTCGTCTGCATCGCGCCCGCTCGGAATTGCGTGAGGTCCTAGCCCCCAAAGCCTACCTGCCGCGCCAGGGCTGTCCCAACATTCGCCAAATTTTCTCAGAACATCTCGAAGGCGACTTGGCTGCCGACATCTGCACCACGTTGCAGGTCCACGTCGATGGCTGCCCAGTTTGCGCCGCCGAATGCGATGGCCTTAAAATGGTCATGAACGTTTGTAACGCGGCGCCCTGTGAGCTGCCGATCGAAACCCAAGAGCGGCTTGAAAAATCGCTGCGCGCCATCCTCGAGGGTGCACAGCCGAGTTAAATGCGGTGTAAGCGAAACCAAACAAATGAACAGGCCAGGGCTCGCTGAACCCTTTTTAGCGCCCTTGGCTCTGACCGAACACCTAAACTGTTGGTTATCTAAGGAGCTAAAAAATGCTTGAGTCGATTGTTATGGCAATTCTGGGCGGCACGCTCATCGGATTGGCAGCCTCCATTATTCTTGCGGCTTCGGGCCGCATCGCTGGTATCAGTGGGATCGTCGGCGGGTTGCTGACTAAAAAACCAACTGATGTCGCTTGGCGCAGCAGCTTCATCGGCGGCCTCTTTGCTGGCGGCTTTTTGTTGGTGCTCATGACGCCGGCGTCAATTCAAGCTCCCGAGGGCCGCAGCATGGTGATGATCGTCGCCGCCGGGCTTCTCGTCGGCTTCGGCACACGACTCGGCAACGGCTGCACCAGCGGCCACGGGATCTGCGGCCTAAGTCGCCTCTCCTTCCGCTCGCTGGTAGCCACAATGACCTTTATGGGCGCTGGTTTTGCAACCGCTACCGCCATTGGAATGTTCTCATGAAACATCTTCTTACCGTATTTTCTGCTGGGGTTTTATTCGCTGTAGGACTTGGTGTTTCGGGCATGACCAACGCCAACAAAGTGATCGGCTTTCTCAACCTTGCCGGCGATTGGGACCCTAGTTTAGCCTTCGTTATGGTCGGTGCTATTGGAGTGCACTTGCTGTTGTTCAAGTTTATCTTACGCCGCGAGTCGCCAATCTTTGGCTCCCACTTTCAGATCCCCACCGACGGCAAGCTCGACAAGCGACTGGTCATCGGTTCACTGATGTTCGGCGTGGGTTGGGCAACGGGCGGCTTCTGCCCAGGACCCGGTATGGTCTCTAGCGTCGGTCTCGGCAGCGAAGCGCTCGTCTTTAGTGTCAGTATGCTCGGCGGCATGGTCCTCTTTCAATGGCTTGGGGGAAGCCCTGAACCGACGGCAACTACGGCGCCGGTTCAATGATCATCATCTTCGCTCTCGCAACCCTCATTGGCCTTTCGCTGGGCCTACTGGGTGGCGGCGGCTCCATTCTCGCCGTGCCTGTGCTCACTTATGGCGCCGGAATTGGAGCCAAAGAGGCCATCGCCACGTCTTTGTTGGTGGTCGGAACGACTTCCATCTTTGCGCTCATCCAACATGCCCGCCGAGGCAACGTCGAATGGCGCACCGGCGCAGTGTTCGCGCTGACTGCCATGGTCGACGTTCACCGCTCCTCCGGCGCCGCCGGCCAGG
>JAPKCE010000226.1 GCA_028823075.1 Myxococcota bacterium | reverse complement strand
GCGTGCCCGATTGGTTCGCCAAAGACTTTTACAGTCACGACCTTGCGCCCCTTCCAGAAGACGGCAGCCGCTACAGTAGCTCGGTGGTCGCCTGCGGCCTCGCTTCGGTTCCGGTGGATATCGTCGTGGAACTGCACTTAAGCCACCCACGCCCTGAAGACTTAATTATTGAACTCGAAGACCCCAACGGACAGGTCGGCACGGTGCTTGATCGCCAGGCTTGGCAACCCGGGCCGATCGTCGCTCGAGTCGGCAGCGGTGATGATCAAGTCAACGGTCGATGGACGCTGCACCTTAGGGATACGGTCAGCGGCGAGACCGGTGTGCTCACCGGCTGGTCGCTCTATCTGTTGAGTCGGTGGGACTAAGACGCGAGGGTGGTTACTCGGATGTCTTTATCGAGAGCGAGTGTATGAAAAATCGAACGCTACGGGTTCCAGCCATACGATCGATTATCGTGTTCAGTATAACGATTGGGTTTGTTTCGATTGGTACCAGGCAAACAGTAAAATATGAGCACAATGATACCTAAACCAATGAAGTTTACTAGCAGCCACAATCCGCTCCGGTTGGTGTCATGAAGTCGTCGGACAGCAACCGGGAAGCCGATTAAGAAGCTGACTGCCACCAGCAACCCCAAAAGGGGAGCTAGGCTTGGTATGGCTCCGGAGATGACCCCTGCTCCGAACAAAGCGATCATACGAAAGAGGAGGAACCACCAGTATTCTGAACGGGTTGCTCGTCCGCTAAATGAAAATGGCTTGCTCAAACAGGTGTTAATCGCTTCTTGAAATCCCATGGCTCTCTCGTGTGAATAAGTTTAATCACTGTCCGATAATGGCTGCGCATAAGTCGGCGCACCTCTGACAATCGGGACTTTGAAGGGGATGCTTAAGTCGTGCCCGCCTTAGGGACAGCTGACCTCTTTGCCTGCTTCATTCCAGCAGATCCATTCACCTTGCGCAAGCCTACCCCCGAGTTTCGACGTGAATAAAAAGATGTGATGAACCTTTAGGCTAGGTTTCCACCCGCCGATCCGCAGTCGCAGCCAAACAAGGCGAAATTGACATCCAATGTTTCCCGGACTTAAGACAAGGTTCTAGAAAGGTGTTGAAAACATGCATTTTCTCTTTGGTCTTGTTTTAGCGAGCTTCATGCTCGTGAGTTCTACTGCGGATGCAGGCGTCATGTACCTCACGAAGTATAAGGGCCAAGCAGACGCCAAAGTGTACATGACGAAGTACAAGGGCCAAGCGAACTGTATCGTCTACGAGACGAAGTACAAAGGCGAAGCGAATAAGCCCGGGTACTGGTATTACACGCAGTACAAAGGCGAAGCGAGAGCCGCTATTTACTACACAAAGTACAAGGGTGAGGCGGACCTAATCGTCTACTATACAAAGTATAAAGGTGAGGCCCGTTGCCGCTTTTAGTGGTTCTTTCTCGTTAGTGTCGCCTGAAGGTTTTATTTGAAGCTCGACGGGCTTGTTCGTCCGACGAGCGGCGCGCAGGGGCGCCCAGTACAGAATTGCCAACGACTAAACGCTGCCCCTTTTGCGCCCTAATAGCCAAACGAAGAGCAGCCACCAGCCGGATCCGACGCCGCTGCAAGAACAACTCTCGGCAGGCGCGGGTTCGCTGCTGTTTAACTCAGCACAGCGCGCCACCGCTAAAGGGGTGTCGGCCGCCTCGCAAGTAAACCACAAGCTCAGACCGTCAACGCCATAAGCCGCAGCCTCGCATTGTCCTTGGCCGTAGATCGGCCCCGCTTTAGCCTCGCCAAAGCCGCTAATTCTGCCGTCTCGCCGAAGCACCGGCAACAAAAAACCGCCGCTGTAAGTACCGATAAACAACTCAGCACCGCTCGGGTCAATATCGGCTTGCGTCACCAAGCTCGCCTCGAGCCCACCGTGAAGTTGGATGCGATCCAAAATTTCGGCAGCATAACTGCCGCTCTGCCAGGCATCGGCCGGCAGTCTGTAGGCGCGAAAAATGGGAGCGAGCGATTTTTCGATGAGAATCAGGTCGCCGTTTTGCGGATCTGCCGCCAAGCCCTCGGCGTCAAAAGGGGGGTCCTCAAAAGACACCACCAGACGCTCGGCTTGCAAGCTTAAGCTCTGCCCCGGGCCGGGAGGCCGAGGCTCGACGATGCGCCAGATCAGCATTTCCGATGCCTCTCGTCGGCTCGAACCTATATCTCCAGCATACAAACAGGTCTGCTCGCCGCAAGGGCCTATGGCCATGCCCTCCCAGTCGGCAGCCGAAACGCCGTCGAGCTCGACTTGTCCCATCGCCTCACCCGCCAAGGTGAAGGCGTAGAAGATCGGCCCGTCGCCGGAATCGTTATGCGTCCAAACGATGCTTTTAAATTGCTTCGACAATGCCAAACCGCTGGATTCTACGAGGGTTTCCAGCTGTAGATTACTATGCAGCGCCACCTCGCCGAATTCGCGGCAAGCTGGGTTTGATATCGCCAAAATTAAGAGCGGAACGAAAACCATGAGGGACTTCACAACGCCTTGATCGCCGCGTCAATTCGAGCTTTCGGGCATTTGCCTGAGCAACTCGCCAAAAACCTTCCCGATAAACCAGCAGGACTTGCGGTCAAAGCAGCGAATTTATAGAGTTGCCGCACCTTAACTGAAGGATAAAAAAATGCCTCGGAACATCAGCATCAACTTTCGCGACCCGCGCAACGGAACCTCCCATAAGCTCGAGGGTAAATCGGTGGACTCCGTGGTCAATAAAGGACCGAGAGCCGCTGACAAACTGCAGGCGAAAGCCGGTGATGGTATGCTCGATCTGTTTGTGCGCGAAGAGAAGAGTAGCGGTCGCACTACCCATATGCGCCTGGCGCTCACCGATCTGGACCCGGGTGTTGCAGAGGCTTTGCAAGCAGCCATCCGCGGCGGTTCAAAAGACGCTTTTAGCCTTGCCGGTTCGGGCGGCTACCAAGGTGCCACCCCGGTTTCTGTGCGCAGTGATGTGGCCGTCGAGTTGGCTCATGCCCTGGGCGACGGTCAGGTGCGGGACCCGGCCCAACCGGTTGCCAACAACGTCACCCTTTCCGAAAAAGGAGCGCTGCGTTTAGCCGGTGCTGGTGACGATCTAACAGCCCGAGCCGCCGGCCTTTATGCTACGGCTGAGGCGACGGATACCTTGCGTGATGGTGACAAGTTCACTTTAGCAGCGGGCATCAAAGACAGCGACCGCGGCGCTATTCTGAGCGACGTAAAAACCACCTTGAAAATGCTGGGCGACGCCGAAATCGATCCCCGCAAGGCAGCTCAAATCCGTTCGAGCGCTGCCACGGTGCTGCACGATGTCATGGGCTCGGCAAAAGACCCTGCGCTGAAAGACGCTGCCTTTGAGGCTTATGGAAAACTGATCGGCAACGAGACCAATAAGAGCCTTAAAGAATCGATGATCTTTAATGCGCTGCAGGACCGCCCCTTTATGAACGACGCTCAGCGCGCCACGCTCGAGGGCTGGAAAGCTGAGATTGCACCGACCAAAATGCCAACCGATAAATGGTTTGCTGATGGTAAAAATAGCATCAACATCAGTTACGCCGCCGGGCATGGCGAAGGCTTTTATGAGGGCGTTACCGATTTCTTCAAACGCAACGGCTTTGAAGTTGTCGACGAGGGTGGCTACGCCAAACCCCGCCATCTCCAACTCAAAAAGACCGTCGGCGGCGAAGAGCGCGAGGTGAACATCCACTTGCGTAACTTCAGCAAGGATTCTTTCAAGGACATCAACAACGACGATTACGATATGATGGTCTACGGCGGCCACTCCAACCTAGGCGGAAACACTCGCGCCAGCCTGGAAAATGCGCCCGAAGCCACCGGCAAAGATAAGCTTATCTTTCTCGGCCTCTGCTCCGGCAAAGACAATCTCGATGGGGTGCGCAAAGCCTTTCCCGAGGCTCAGTTGGTCACCACCTTTAACTCCTCGTATTTCAATACCCGCCCTAACGCAGATGGTAAAAAGCAGTTTTATACCGGCGAGGATACCAAGGCACTTTTAGAGATCATCGACGGCGCCCTACATGAGCGCAGTTGGCAAAGTGTTGGCGACAACATTCGCAAAAACGCGCTGGGCTGGAACCACGGTAAAGAGCTGGGTAACTACATCACACCCATCGACTCACAGTTTGCAGCGCGCTTTCGAGATGGCGACAATGATGGTCAAAACGATATCCTCGATCGTCACTTCAACGTCGACACCATCAGCCTTCGCGCCGAACCCAGCAGCTCCTTTGCCGCCCAAGATGCCCCCGAGGGCAAACTCAACGGTGAGCTGCCTAAAACCGCCGCCGCGTATGTCAACACCGTCGATCTTTACAACCCGACCTTCGACAACGTCAGCCATAAGGGCCGAGTTATCGCCGACGGCTTTTACGAGGGGAGCGACAGCGACCCGGTCGTGCGCTTTAGCACCGAAACGAAAGACAACCGCGCCTTTTATAAGATGCAGGTGAACAGCAAATTCTCG
>JAPKCE010000225.1 GCA_028823075.1 Myxococcota bacterium | reverse complement strand
GCGGCGTGCTCCACTCCATGCTGATCAACGCCCATACGATGATCGATGAACAAACGCTTGATCTGCGCTTTGGTGTCCGTCTGAAGACGAGTAAAAACGCCGAAAAAACAAAACGGATTGCCGCCGCCTATATCGAAAATCTGACGCAAGGATTTTTGGAAGATGTGGCGATTTGGGAAAATAAAACCTATCGCGAGGTGCCGCTGCTCTGCGCCGATGATGGGCCGATTATGAAGCTGCGCAAATGGTATGCCCAGTTCTTTGCACCCTATCCGATGGGTCCCTAGCCAGGCGCCGTTTGCTTTTGCTCTCGTGTTTCCCCTAAGAACCCTGCCGACTGGAGCCCTGGTGTGTTGCATCCTGCTTATGAAATCGTTGGTGACCGAGGCCACACGCGCCCTTTAGTGGTCACTTGTGAACACGCGTCAAACCGTTTGCCCGACGAGTTTGAGGCCAGCGACAGCGATCGCTCTTGGCTCGACACCCATTGGGGCTGGGACCCAGGCGCCGCCGCGGTGACTCGAGCCCTAATCGAACATAAAAACTGCGTCGCGGTGCTGTCGCGGTTTTCGCGCCTGATTTGCGACCCGAACCGCCATGTTGAGGAGTCGGATTGGATTCTCCCCGAAGTTGAGGGGCAAGCGATCAGCTTTAATCAAAAACTCAGCGAAAAAGAACGGACCCGCCGCCGGGCGCGCTACCACGAACCCTTTCACGACGAGATCGACGCCTGCCTCGAGGAACGCCTGGAGCGTAGCGGCGATGTTTTGTTGCTAAGCGTCCATTCCTTTACCCCGGTTTTTGGCGACGAGGTTCGCCCCATGGAGATGGGCGTTCTTTTTGATCGCTTCGATCGGGTAGCGAATCGCTTCGCTCTCCATCTTCGAGAGCAAGGTTTTGTCACCGCTTTAAACGAGCCTTATAGTGGCAAAGAGGGCGCCATCTACTCGGCGGGTCGCCACGGCTGCCGCCACGGCGTGATCTATCTAGAGCTTGAAATCCGCCAAGATATCATCGCCTCGCCGGCTCAAGTTGCCGATGTCGCTTTGCGCTTGGCGACGGCCATCGATGCCTTGCAAATTCGCAGTACTGTGAGGCCGGAAAGTTCGCTGCCCGGCCCAAGCGCTGCAGAGTCCTAAAGCGCTAACAGCTCGCTGTTAGCCTCTCCAAGCTCTGGCGCGGACAGGCTGACGAACTCTCGATCACTGAAAAATGTCGGAGCGACGCGCTGGTCTTCACCTTCGCCGCGCAGTACGCCGCGGCTGCGGTGCAAAGGCGCATGGAGCACCTCTTCAAGTTCAAGAAGAGGCGTCACGCAGGCCGGCGCCAGGTGCTCTGCCCAATAGTCGCGCGTTTGGCGCCCAAAAATCTCTGCTAACTGGGTCGTATCCTCTGGGGCCGGCTCGCCAAGCAGCTCGCTGAGTGCTTTCCAGAACTGTTCTTCGATGGCGGCCAAAGCGATGAGCTTGCCGTCTTTGCAGCGATACAGCCCATAACGAGGCCAACCCCCGGTCAGCAGATCTCCGCCGGGTTTGCTGCTGTGCCCAGCAGCGGTACCGGCCAGATAAGGGCTCATCAAAGCCAGCACACCGTCGGTCATGCTGATGTCCAACCAGCGCCCGTGGCCGCTACGCTCGCGAGCATAAAGAGCGGCACAGATCGTCATCGCAGCGCTCAACGCACCGCCCGCCAAGTCGGCGATGGGCAAGCCTGGAAGATCGGGACAGCCCTCATGCCGAGCCGACAGACTCAGCGCGCCCGCCAGAGCACAATAACCGAGATCATGCCCGGGCTCGGAGCGCCGCGGGCCCTCCTGCCCAAAGCCGGTAATCGAAGCGATAATCAGGCGGGGGTGGCTCTTTCTCAACTGCTCGGGGTCCAAGCCAAGACGAGCTAAAACGCCAGGCCGAAAACTTTCGAGCAGCACATCGGCGCTATCGAGCAAACGCAGCAGATGCCCACGCCCTTCGTCGCTTTTTAGGTCTAAGGCCAAGCTCCGCTTGCCGGCGTTGATGGCGCTGAACCAAGCGGATGAGCCGTCGGTGCGAAAGGGTGGTGAAAAGCGAAGGTAATCGCCGATGCGAGGCTCTTCGACCTTAATCACTTCGGCGCCCATGCCGCGCAGGTACCAACTTGCCATCGGGCCGGGTAAAAGTCGTGACAGGTCGACGATGCGCACTTCATTCAACATGCGGACTTTCTCCGGACAACGAACAATAAGAAGAGACTCAAGAGCCAGAGATCTGGCTGAACAGCGGAACAACTGCAACCTTGCGGAGGAACGGGCGACGGCGTTACAGGAACCTTTGGCGGGCCGGCATCAACGACCTCGACAGCTTCGATCATGCGCTCAATCCCGCTCCATTGTTCAGCGCAAACCGGCGCGTTCGAACAATCCGAGGGCACAATATGACTGAAAGGCTCGGCCGATTGCCAGCCGTCGGCCACCCGTTGCAATACGAGATAACCACTCGCCAGGTCATCACAAGCGACGAGTTGCTCGCCGTTTAGAGCGAGACAATGCTTAGGGCCTTCGGTAGCCAAAAAAGGCCCTTCACCGACCGCCTTAAGCGCCATACCCATACGGGTCAGCAACCAATGTTCATCACCATCGCTTCGCCCATCGGTGACCGGGCTCACCAGTTGGGCTCGACGGGTCAGCGCACCTTCACTGTCGAGGCTCCAAAGCTCGCCGGCGCGCCCGCGAGTGGCCGCTATGGCGATCGCCCCAGGCTCAAGATTTAGGTTCAAAAACAGGGGGTCATGCAGGCCTTCTAAAACCGCCAACTGTGACCAGTTTTGGGCATCGGCTTGCGCCTCGAAAACCTGTGCCTCCTGCTGACCGTCTTGAACGAGCAACAACCAACTCCCATCGGCGCGGCGACGAACATCGACGGCGCGACCGGCTGGCATCGCAGCGCTCAAAATCTGGAACTCATCGCCGCGACGCTGGTATAATAATCCGGGCACAGGAAAGTCTTGGGCCAACGCGAAAAGCACGTCGTCAAAACGATAAAACCGGGCCGAACTTGGAGCCTCCGGCAGGCCTGCGATGGGCGACCAGTTACACCCCTCATCTGGACTAGAAAACGCACCTTGGCGGGTGCTTACAAACCATGTCCCTTCGGCATAAAGCGCCAAAAATGGCGAGACGCTAAGACGCTCGAAACAGGTCCAGTGCAAGGCGTCATCACGGCGGGTCAACAGGCCAAAATTGCTGCTGATTGCGGCCAACTCACCGCCTTCATAATACAGCGCCTCGGAGGCCAAGGTTCCACCATGGGCAAAGGCAGAACTCGCTAGGCAGGTGCAAAGCAGAAGACGAATCATAGCTTGAGCCAAAGGGTTTTTAGCCAAGGCGTCAACAAGTCTCTTAGAGATAATCGTGATAGTCGCCCGATAACGAAAGCAGAAAAGTGGCCAAACCAACAATGAAAACTGATCCAACTCCGCATGCTTTAGTGATCCAAAACGCAGTTCAGTTAGGCGTTTTTGAAGGCGTTCCTGGGGCCGTCAACTTGCGCCAGTTACGCGGCGGGCCGACTGCTTTTCTTCGTTTCAAGACATGGCAGCACCTACTCATCAACACGCCGGATCACCGTTTTACTTTGGCGATGATCGACCTTGGCTACATCAAGACCGGCTGGCTTCGCCACATCCCGGTTCACGGTGATAGTTTCGAGACCACCGCTCTTGGGCCCTTGCTCCCCTGTCAGGTCGCCGACGACTTGCGAGATTCGGCGACCAGCTCTTTTAGGGCAACCAGCTTACAGATCGAGATAAGCCACAAGAACCCCACGCGGCATTTCCTACGCGTCAACAGCGAGCGTGTGCAGCTCGCGCTCGAACTCAACGGTGACTCGATAAGCCCGCTCGCCGTCTGCCTTCCGCTGGGCAAAAAAGATGTCATGTACAGCCAAAAAATGCCCCTTGTCGCAAGCGGTCAGATAACGATCGACGGAATCTCAAACGAGATCAGCCCAGAGCTAGGTCATGCCCTTATCGATGTGCATCAGGCCTACTATCCCCATAAAACCAACTGGCGCTGGGCGACCGCCAGCTGGCGTGATGCAAAACACGGGCTTTGCGCCTTTAACCTTACCCATAACCAGGCTCGTGAGCCGCGCCGCTACAACGAATGCGCCTTGTGGTTGGGAGATCGATTGTACCGATTGCCGCTCGCCGAATTCAACATCGGCGAAGACCCGTTAGCGACTTGGCATATCGTCAGCGAGGACCGCAGCATCGAGTTGCGTTTTGAACCCGAGGGAATGCGCAGCGATGACACGCGCATCGGCCCATTAAAAAGTTGGTACCTTCAGCCCTGGGGTCGGTTCCACGGATGTATTAAGACGCCTTGTGGGCAGAGTATAACGATCGATGCTTTTGGCCTCTGCGAAGACCATCGGGCGCGTTGGTAATTAGAGCGTTTGGCGGATTGCGCGCGTTGGGGCTAAGAGGCTGCCAATGAAACGCTACCTACCTCTACTCTTGAGCATCGCTTGCAGTGTA
>JAPKCE010000224.1 GCA_028823075.1 Myxococcota bacterium | reverse complement strand
CAGTTCCGTCAACCAGCCTTCGCCGGTACCGATGATAGCGTTCGCAAGAGCTTTCTTTTGCTCGATCATTTTATCGATACGTTCTTCAAGAGTACCAACACAGACAAACTTACGTACTTGAACGTTACGTTTTTGACCGATGCGATAAGCACGATCCGATGCCTGATCTTCGACTGCCGGGTTCCACCAGCGATCATAATGCACGATCTGGTTGGCTTTGGTCAGGTTAAGCCCCACACCACCCGCCTTCAAGCTCAATACAAAGATGCGCGGCCCCTCTTCAGTCTGAAAACGCTCGACCATTTTATCGCGGTCCTTTTTCGAGGTCCCGCCGTGTAAAAAGGAAATCTCAGTCTTATGGGTTTTGGTCAGATGCTCGGTGAGGATACGCCCCCAACTCGAGAACTGGGTGAAGATCAAACAGGCATCGTCACCGGCCATCATCACCTCGAGCAACTCATCCAAGCGAGCCAATTTACCGGAGCGTTTACCCAGCGGCTTTTTGTCTTTGGTCAGCAGTGCGGGATGGTTGCAAACCTGTTTCAGCTTCATCAGCGTGGTTAGGATCAAACCTTTACGCGCAATCCCCGCCGCCGAGTTGATCTGTTTGAGCATGTCATCGACAACCGCTTGGTACAAGCTCGCCTGATCCTTGGTCAGGTTGCAGTACAAGTTCGCTTCCATCTTCTCGGGCAGCTCTTTAATGATGCTGCGATCACTTTTAAGGCGACGCAAAATGAAGGGTCCCGTGAGCTTGCGAAGAAGCTCCGAGGCGTCGCGGTCGCCGTGACGCTCGATCGGTGTCGCAAAGCGCCCTTTGTAGTCGCGCTGTGTGCCCATGAGTCCAGGGTTTAAGAAATGCATAATCGACCAGAGCTCTGTCAGGTGGTTCTCCACCGGCGTACCGGTCAGCGCCACCCTCTGATTGCTCTCGATGCTGCGCACGGCTTGGGTCTGCCTAGCGCTCGGGTTCTTAATATTTTGAGCTTCATCAAGCACGATACGTCGCCAATGGACCTCGGCGAGCATGTCGCGGTCCCGCAGCGCCAAACCGTAGGTCGTAAGTACCAGGTCATAATCGGACATGGCATCAACAAAATCAGAGCCCTGCATGCGCTCGCTACCGTGATGTACCAACACTCGAATATCGGGCGTAAAGCGCTCCGACTCACGCTGCCAATTACCCACCAACGACATAGGACAAATCAGTAAACTCGGCGGAGGCAAATCCTTGCCCGCCTCATTATGCTCATGAATATCCATGGCGGCCAGCGCCAGCAACTGAATGGTTTTACCCAGACCCATATCATCGGCCAAGCAGGCGCCAACGCCCAGCCTACCGAGGAAGTGGAGCCAACTTAGCCCGCGCTTTTGGTAATCTCGGAGCTGTCCCACAAAGTTCGGTGGCTCGTCGATTTCCTCAAACGCGCTGGCATCACCGGCGAGCTTGCTGAGCATACCCTCGAGGTTAAATTCAACCAGCGGAAGCGGCACCTGCTCTTGCAACAAGCCCTTGCGCAACACATCGGCAAACCCGATATCACCCTCGGCTCCTTTGCGTTTGAAGAAGGCCACAGCGTCTTGAATCTCGTCGGTCTTAAGTTCAATCCACTTACCCCCTACGTTAATCAAAGGCTGTTTTTCCTGCGCCATACGGAACAGTTCTTTCGGGTTCAAGCGGATGTCGCCCAAGGCAACTTGCCACTGAAAACGCACCAGCGAGTCTTTATCCAACGCGCCGCCTAAACCGCCGCGAAAATTCTTCTTTTTCGCTCCGCTCGGAGCGGGCTCGCCCTCTGCTCCACCATCATCGTCTTGCAATTGATCGTTTGCGACCAAAGCCAGTCCCAGACTCTGCTGACGCTGCGCCCACCACGGCGGCAAATGCACCATCATGCCCAACTCGCTTAGACGCGGAGAGGTCTCTTTCATAAAACGATGGGCGGAGCGCGTATTGAGCTCGAGCTGACAAACTCGAGAGCGCTTCATCATGACAGCGAGCTCCGGGCAAACCTCGATGGCGCGATCCAGGCCAAGGCGCAACACGCCCGCCGGATCTTCAATACCCATATCCTTAGCGAAGGTTTTGTTTTTACGGTTGGTCCAGATGCGGTCGGCAGACATCAACTCTTCGGGGTCATCGTCGGCCTGCAGAGCGAGCTCCACCCGCCAATTGGCCTCTTTCGCCGCGTTCCGCTCAACCTCATGACCGTCGTCATCTTCAAAATCCATCGTGTATTCGGGGGGCATGACCACGAAGGCGACGCGGAACAGGCGCCCAGGATTAGCCGCTAAGCGATACCAATCATCGAGCTCTGAACGAAACTGCAAGGCCACTTCGGGCACAGCGGGCATGGGCCGGCTTGCGCCGCTTAGCGAGGTCATCCACGCTGGGAAACAGGCGTTCGCCGTTTTGGGAACCCCGGTGCGCGGCAGCAGATCGGTCTTGGTCAAAGCGACTCGGGCTGCGCCGTGCACGCAGGTGTTGAGAAAGTCCATCGCCGTTGCGACGCTGCTCGGGCGCTCGCCTCCCGCGTCGCGCTCGGCGAAAGCGACCGGCGGCAG
Organism: Myxococcota bacterium; assembly: GCA_028823075.1. Lineage (GTDB taxonomy): Bacteria > Myxococcota > UBA4151 > UBA4151 > UBA4151 > CACGMS01. The sequence goes on along the minus strand of JAPKCE010000224.1, from coordinate 1,953 downwards.
ATGGGCGGCGGCACGCTTAACTCGAGCTTCAAAATTGTTGGCGCTGCCTAAGAAAGGTCGCCATTCGCCGCGCAAGGGCGCCTCGCCCGTTCCCGCCTGCGCGGTCGGCAACACCAAGCCTTGGGCTAAAGCTTCAACGCCAAGGCGCGCCAACGCAACAAGAGCCGTAAAGCTAGCGCCATGAACCAGGTTGGAGGGCAGTTCAACCTCGGCAAGGCTGAGCAGATGAGCAAAAGTTGAGTCGGCCTCGATCACTTGAGTTTCAATACGCCAGGGCTGCAAACGCACGACAGCACCTTCTGTGGCGATACCCAAATTTTCATCCTTTAGGCTGTGACTCGACAAGGGACTAGCGAGTATGCTTGGCAACTCGAGCACAACGGCGCCGGGATCGAAACGATAGCCCTTGCCGCCGAAAAGACGCGTCGGAAAGCGTAGACCTTTAGGACTCAGAGCGAAGGGATGCTCTGACACTCGTCCCGGAATCACCTGTTGATCTAACTGCGTGATCAGTTCACTGTCTTCGCACCATAATGCGAGCTGCTTTTCCCGGCTCCAAAGAGCGTGCAAAACAAGCACCTTAGCCCCTAAAAAGAGCTACCAATGCCCTTTGTGTGCTCGCTGTGTACCACAGCCGGTCTCAATGCAAAGCGCTAAGGTAGAATTAGCATCACTGCGCCTCGTTAGCTTTTAGGCTTCGCGCCCACCCTCGGGATCGTAGCGATAGCCACGCCCGCGCACCGAGATCAAGATGCGCGGCTCGTCGGCCGTGATCTCGACGATGCGGCGCAAGCGCACCACATAATTATCCACCGTTCTCTCGCTCGGAAATTTCTCCATACCCCAGACCTCTTCAAGAATATCCGCTCGGCTGAGCACGCGCTTCGGCTCGCGAACAAAAAGCGCTAACATCTGGATCTCACGCTCGCCCACCGTTTCGATCGAGCCGTCGAGATAGGTCACCGATTGGCGGTCGAGGTCAACCAGCACCCTACCAAAACGAAAACAGCGATCAGCCGGGGCCTCGACCGTTGCCTGGCTGCGCCGAATCAGCGCCCGAGACCGTGCCACCAACTCGGAGACATCAAAGGGTTTGGTTAAGTAATCGTCAGCTCCGGCTTCGAGCGCCTCGACCTTGAGCTTGGTTTCAGCCCGCGCCGTGAGCATCATGATCGGCGTACCGAGTCCTTTGTTGCGCGCCTCGCGCACCAGATCGACGCCACCGCAACCCGGCAGCATCATGTCAAAAATAAAAAGGTCAAAACTGGCGGAGCGCATGGCTTCCAACCCTTCAAACCCGGTTTGACAATGCTGCACGGCAAAGCCCTCATGCTCGAGGTTCACTTGCACCATAGCGGCGGTTAAATCGTCGTCTTCCACCAACAAGATGCTAAGCTGAGTCATCTTCGCTCCCTTTCATGTCGGCGGCTCGCAACCTTAGGGTAAACTCCGCCCCCCGGCCCAAACCAGCACTAACACCCGCCAAGGTTCCACCCATGGCCTCTGCCAGCGAACGCGACAAGGGCAGCCCTAGCCCGGTCCCTCGAACATCAGGAGCAGCGCGACGAAACGGCCCAAAGATCTCCTCCGCGCGCTCGGGCTCGAAGCCTTGACCGTCATCTCGGACGCTCAACTTGACCCAATTCTCATCTTCTCTATCAAGACCGACATGAACCGTCTCAGCTCCATAGCGAAGAGCGATCTCGAGCAGGTTCTCAACGATGGTTTGCAAGGCTTCGGTGTCGGCAAAGACCCCCAAACCGGCGCCGCCATTCAAAGCGAAGGCACAACCCCTATGACCAACGCCACCGCGCTCGCGCAGCAAACGCTCGATCAGCCGCAAGGGCTCCAGCCGCTGGCTCTCCAGGCTCCCCTCGGCGAAGCGCAAACGATGGCCCATCAAAAGATTTTGAATGAGCCGCTCCTGTCTGTCGATTTGACGCAGGCCCAGAT
>JAPKCE010000223.1 GCA_028823075.1 Myxococcota bacterium | reverse complement strand
GGGTGTCTTTCGGGGCAAGGCGGCGCTAAGAATCGGCGCAACCGCAACAGAAGTCCAGCGAACTTGCGCAGTCTAGCTAGCCTAGGGCATGGCTGCCATGATGTTCGCACCAACTTACCTTCAAGCTCGTCGTGACTTTCGCCGCCAAGCGCTGGCCTTGGGCGCTGAAGTTCAGGCCATCGAGATCGAAGCGGGCGGACTGCGTGCCGAAGACGGCTCGCGTCTGAGCATCGAGATCGCCAGTTTTGGCGAGGCGCCCAAAGCGCTGGTTATCAGCAGTGGTTTGCATGGCGTCGAAGGCTTCGCCGGCTCGGCCGTTCAGAGCCTGTGCATGCAGCGCGGTTGGCCGCAGGACCGCCGCTTAGTTCTGCTCCATGCGCTCAACCCGGCGGGTATGTCCTCGTTGCGTCGAGTGAACGAAAATAATGTAGATTTAAATCGTAATTTCTTAGCCCCAGGCGAGAGTTATTGTGGCAGCCCTGAGCATTATGCGCGCTTAAATAGCCTGCTCAACCCTAAGCGCCCGGTCAGCGCCTTGGAGTTTAGTATGCGCAGCGCCTGGCAGATTGCTCGTTTCGGCTATGGCGCGCTCAAGCAGGCGATCGCTGGAGGGCAATACGATTATCCCGAAGGCCTGTTTTGGGGAGGAGACTGTTTGCAGGAAGGGCCTCAAAAGCTGCTCGCTTTGCTCCCTGAACTCTTGGCCGATGTCGAGCAGATCGACTGGATTGACGTTCATACGGGGCTCGGGGTCAGCGGCGAGCCGACCTACCTGGTCGAAGCTTCAAAATCGTCAGCCGACTACAAAGTACTTCGCGAGCGCTTCGGCGAGCGCGTGCAGGCTTGGGACGAAGACGATGGCGTCGCCTATGCTATCCGCGGTGGTTTCCCAGGTGCTCTCAAAGAGATTTTTGGCGATCGTTTGACCATGCTCACCTGCGAGTTCGGGACGATCAAAGCGACTCGTGTGCTGCGGAACTTGATTAGCGACAATCAGGTTTATCATTACGGCGGCGATCAGTCGCTGGCCGCCAAGCGCATGCGCGATGCTTTTGATCGCCAAACCCCTGCATGGCGCCAGCGGGTTTTGCTGCGCGCAGGGGCCCTTCTTGATAGGTGCTTTATCGAAGGTTAAGGTTACTATCTTGTTCGGCGGCCTGTGTCGCGCTAGTTTACAGTGCTTATGGAGCCTCTCTTATGCGTCGTTACCTTCCTTTGCTCGTCCTTTTTGCAGCTTGCTCGTTGCGAGACGCTCCGGTGTCAAAGCCGAGCATTTGCGGCAATTCGCTCGTCGAGGCCGACGAGGCCTGCGACGATGGTAACGATAGTGACGCTGACGGCTGCTCCGCCAATTGCGCACTAACCTACTGCGGCGATGGCCTGGTTCAACCCTGGGAGGGTTGTGACGACGGTAACGCTCTCGATGATGACGCCTGCTCGCTAAACTGCCGGGCACCGTCTTGCGGGGACGGGCGAGTTTCCGAGGGAGAAGATTGCGACTTGGGTGTGGAAAACAGTCCGACGGGTCGCTGCTCACCGCTTTGTCGCAATCCTTCCTGCGGCGATGGCTTTGTGCAAAGCACCGAGGCCTGTGACGACGGCAACGCGGTCAATAACGATGCTTGCAGCAACGCTTGTACCTTGCCGCGCTGCGGTGATGGTATCGTTCAGCCATGGGAGAGTTGCGACCCCGGCGTCGCCGGCGACGACGACGACGACGCTGGCGCCTCGACCTGCATCGACTGCCGCAGCGCACGCTGTGGCGACGGCGCGGTCCAAGACACGGAAGAATGCGATGATGGCAATGCGGTCAGCGATGATGCGTGCACCATATTATGCACCCGCCCAAGCTGCGGCGACGGCTTTGTTCAAGAGGGTGAAGGTTGCGACGATGGCAATCAGAGCAACGTCGACCCCTGTACCAATGCCTGTCAATTGGCGATCTGCGGTGATGGCTTTCAGTCGCCCTGGGAGACTTGCGATGATGGTAACCGGGTAGGCGGTGATGGTTGCGATTCCGACTGCCGCTCGGAGGCTTGCGGTAATTCTCAACTCGACGCCGAAGAGGCTTGCGATGATGGCAATGACGTCGACACCGACGCGTGCACCAGCGCCTGTCAAATCGCACGTTGCGGCGACGGCTTTGTTTGGGAGGGTCGAGAAGCTTGCGATGATGGCAATCAAGATGCCACCGATATCTGCCTGAACAGTTGCACGGTCGCGCGCTGCGGTGATGGCGTGCAACGTGTCGATATTGCTCAGGGTGCGGAAGGCTTTGAGGCCTGTGATGATGGCAACCGTTTCGATGGCGATGCCTGTACGAATGCTTGTCGTGCGGCAGCATGCGGTGACGGGCGTTTGGGGCCCGGCGAAGACTGTGACGACGCCAATAACGAAAATTCGGACTCGTGCACCAACGACTGCCGCGCTGCGCGCTGCGGCGATGGCCAGCGACGTGTCGACTTGCAGTTGGGCGACGATGGCTATGAGGCTTGCGATGATGGTAATAACGACAACAGCGACTCTTGCGTCGCCGATTGTACAATAGCTCGCTGCGGTGACGGTTATGTGCATGCCGGCGAAGAAGATTGCGACGACGGCAACGAGCAACAAGATGACGGCTGTTTACGTAATTGCAGTACCGCGAGTTGCGGCGATTCCATCGTTGGCCCGGGCGAAGCCTGTGATGACGGTAATCAGGTTGACGAAGACGATTGCACAAACTCTTGCGCCTTGCCGGGCTGCGGTGATGGGATCGTCAACAATGCCGAACAATGCGACGATGGCAACAACGCCAACGCCGACGCTTGCCTTAATAGCTGTCTGAATGCGCGCTGCGGCGATGGTGTTTTACGTGCAGATTTAGAGATCGGCGATGGCGGCTTTGAGACCTGCGACGACGGCAACACCAACGACGCCGATGCCTGCGCCGGAGGCTGTTTGATCGCTCGTTGCGGCGACGGATATGTCCGCTTGGGTTTCGAAGACTGTGACGATCGTAACCCGGCCGATGATGATGCCTGCACCAACAGTTGTCGCAGTGCAGCCTGCGGCGATGGGATTCAGCGTAGCGATATCGCGGTCGGAGCAGAGGGGTATGAAGCTTGTGACGATGGTAATCGAAACGAGCGTGACGGCTGCCGCTCCAATTGTTCTTTATCTCTCTGCGGTGATGGTATTTTACGTAACGACCTCGAGGCTGGCGAAGAGGGTTATGAGGCCTGTGACGATGGAAACCTTGTGGCCACTGACACCTGTACATCGGTTTGTTTACTGGCGCGCTGCGGCGACGGGTTCATCCGTCAAGAAATTGAACTTTGCGATGATGGTAACGAGGTCAACACGGATACCTGCCTCAACAGTTGTCGCCCGGCGCGCTGCGGTGATTCGGTGCGTCGGCTCGATCTGCAAGTCGGGGAGGTCGGTTTTGAAGGTTGCGATGATGGAAACCTGGTTAATATCGACGCCTGTTTGAACAATTGCGAAATGGCGCTCTGTGGGGACGGTGTACTCCGCGGTGATCTGCCCTTAGATCACCAGGACTTTGAAGAATGTGACAACGGCGATGTGCAGGAGGGAGGCAGTTGCCCCTTATGCCGTAACCCGGTGGTCAATGACGCGGGTCCTCCGGTTGATTCCGGCATGATGGGCGCCGACACGGGTATGGCGCGACCCGACGGCCATGTTCCCGCTGCACCGGATGGCGCCATCGCCGATCAGGGCTTCCCAGACCGTGGTAGAAACGATGCGGGCCCGGCACCTGATTTGGGTAACCAAGGCCTACAAGATATCGGGCCGGCACCCGATTTCGGCTACCGTTTTGAAGCGGGTATCAACGGCGATGGCGGCTTGGCCGGCGATGCGGCGCCGCCAAATTTTGACGGTAACATCGTCAATTCCGATGGCGGTCCGATACCGATTTTCGACAACGGTTTCGTCATCCCTGATGGTGGGCGGTTTGATGGTAATGAGAATTTTGATGTCGGAAACAACGCCACGAGCATCTGCGATATTTGGAACTCAGGCCTGTTACAGGGCTGCGCCAATTGCCACGGCGCGTCGGGAGGGGTTGCCATCGATCACACCAACCCACGCACATTACACGATAGCTTGGTCAACGTGGCGGGCAACTCCAACCTCGACTTGGTCTCGCCGCGCAACATCTCCGGTTCTTATGTCTATGCCAAGCTGATGGGCGGACAGGGCTTCATAGGCGGTGGCAATGGTGAGCGCATGCCTCAAGGCGGCCCGTATTACAGCCAAAACGACCTCGCCGGTCTCGCTCGCTGGATCGACAGCGCCGATTTGGCAGCTTGCTTGCCCCCTTAAGGGTTCAATTCCCGGCGCCTCCACCGTAATTTTGCGCCTGCTAACTGTCTTCGCACTTGCCGAAAACAGCCGATGCGTCGAGGCTCCTCACTGGTTTAGGGGGGGTATCGATGTTCGGTCATTGGAGAGTTTTAGGGGCGCTTGGGACTTGGGCTGTCGTGTGGGGTTCAGCTTGTATGAGTACACCCCAACCGGTCCCGAAA
>JAPKCE010000222.1 GCA_028823075.1 Myxococcota bacterium | reverse complement strand
CATGGCAAAGGCGGTGGTGTCATCAGCAGCGCGGTTGAGCCGGTATCCGGAACTCATTCGATCGGTGCTGACCTTGATCGCTGCTTGGGCTCTATCCAAGTGCATGCGAGCAAAGCGCGCTGCCACGTTGTGGTGCACGACAAGAGACATTGTTGGCTCCGTGGACATCCGTGTCCGGCCTGGAAAGCATCCTTGCCTTCCGACTCATGCAACGGTGCGCTGCTTAGAGTTGTTTAGTCTTTTGTTAAGATTTTTCTTTAACACCCTGAAAAAGCGGGGCTTGCGTGTCGAATTGTTTGCCAATTTGCACGGCTTGAACAGCGCGACGTTGACCGAGGTCGAGGATTAAAGGGGCGCGCAAGTTGGCTGTGGGCGAGCCTTTGCGAAAGCTAACGACCACCAACATGCCCAAACCATGATCAACACCATGAGGCAAATCGAGGGGTGCCAGCTGATCCTGACTCAACGAGGGGCAATAGTCAGGAAAGAAAGTCTCTGGGTTGACCACGACAAAGGCCACATCTTGGCGATCGATGGGCACCAACCAGAAAAACGGGGTGCCGGGGCGATGCGGCAAGAGCGCAAAGCGGCGACATTCGGAAAAACCGAGGATCCCCGCTGGAAACTCAAGGATCGCGTTTTCTTCGACCTCGATGTCACCCAGGCGACTGTTGCTGAAACTCAGCGTTTTACTCATCTTCGTTACTGCCTCTGCCATCTTTTATTTCCTGTTCGGTCACCGGCCCGAAAGCGTCGAGGAAGGCGTCTAGCGCATCCCGGTCTGGCCCCTCTGCGGCGGCACGGTTTTCTTCTTGAATCTTGATCCATAACTCTTCGCGAAAAACCTGCATTTCACGTGGCGCCTCGATACCGATGCGCACGGTGTTGCCACGTATTTCGGAGATAACGATGCGGATGTTGTCACCGATGCGGATGGCATGGCCTTCGCGGCGACTTAAGGTCAGCATTTTTGGTGAAACTCGCTATCATTGCATGGAAAGACGACTACCCCCGCTCAAAGCAAAGGTCTACTCCCCATCAGCGCATGTAATTAAGTAAGCTCAACCCCTGCACGCGAGCGGTGGCAGCTAAGCTGGCTTGGTAGGCAGTTTGGCGCAGACTCATCTCGGCTGCAGCCTCGGCGAAGTTGGTGTCTTCGATGGTGCTGCGCAAGCGCTCAAGCTCGATATCTTGCACTTCGTTAATACGCTCGTGAACCTCGAGGCGTTGATCGAGGGTACCTACAACAGCAGAGGCGCTGCTAAGCTGTGAAACAGCTGCCTCAAAAGTGCTCAGCGTGGCCGCGACGCCGGCCTGGTTATCTGCGAGCATCTGATCGCGTAGGTCGACGAGCATTGCCAAAATGTTCACACCGCCGCCGTCGCCGTTAAAGTGGGAGGCCGGATCGATGGTCACTGCGCTCTTCGCCCCCTCGGAAACATCGAGCTCCATAATACCGCTATCGCCGCCATACTGAACAAGCCCGGCGTTATCGATAGAATAGGGCGGACGATCGTTTTGATTACCGCCAAAGATATACATATCGTCGTAGGTTGTATTGAGCAGGTCCATGGTCGAGTCGATCAAGCCCTCGGCTGAACTCACCTGACTTACTCGGTCGCCGTCGTAAAAACTGTCAGACATTTTTAAGGCCAATGAACGCGCCGCATCGACGACACCGGCCATCGCTACCACGGCGGCCTCAGCTCGGCTGAGCATGCCTCGGCCTGCCTGCACGTTCTGGCCGTAGGTTTGGATATCGCCGCGCTTGCGGCCAATGCGCAGCACCCGCGCTGCGCTCTCCGGCGCTTCGCCCGGGCGCTCGAAACGCCTTCCGCTAGCGAGCTGGCGCTCGACGCGATCAAGAGCGTTTAACGAACTGTTCATCGAATTAACACGCCGCTGATGGGCAGAATTTAAAGTGACTCTAAAACTCATTTTAACGTTTTATCCTCAAAATGGTTTGCAGCATCTCATCGGCGGTGGTGATTATTTTTGCTGAAGCCTCGAAAGATGCCTGCACCTTGACCAACTCGGCAAGCTCTTCATCAATGCTGACGCCGGAAACCGCCTCGCGAATCTGAGTGCTCTGCTGCATGCGGGCATCATAGTTGGCCGAGTCGCGCTGGGCCCTGGCGACCTGGTCACCGATTTGCCGCACCTGATCCGACCAGAAGTCATGAGGGCGACTACCCGCCACCAAAGACGTCGTTTCAATGGCGGCAAGCTCAAGAGCATTTTCATTGTTACCCGGCGAGCCGCCAGCGCTTGACGAGGCAGCGAGCAGACGAGGGTCGCCGAGGATCGCCGCGTCCAGAGTCAAGGCCTGAGCAGCTCCAACAGCGCTCACCAAAGGTGCAAAGAAATTCTGTTGGTCGGTTGGCGGGTTGCCACCGACGCTCAAACTAAAGCCCGCCCGGTGCTGCGTATTAACAGCCTCGCTCAGGGAAAAAGCGAGCTGGTCGAGGCGCTGTAAAGCGGCGGCCGAGATATTATCACGAGCATTAATTTTGCCCCCGAGTTCACCGCCGCCGACCGAAGCGGTCACGTTCACCGACTTGGCACCATCGGCATCGGTATAAATCACCGCCGCCATGGCGTTGTTGTTCGGGTCGGGTTCCGTGGTAAGACTCGCCGAGCGACGACCCGAGACCAGAGTGTGACCGCTGGTCATCTGCACAATCGTGTTACCATCAGAGTCATTATGGGTGCGAATCTGAACCAATTCGGCGATGCGCCGAACGGTATTTTGACGTTGGTCACGCAGATCATTTGCGCTGCCATGTGCCGACTCAACATCCTGGATTTCTCGGTTCAGATCGGCCACCAAACTCGACAACTGCGTGACTTCGGAAGCGTGGGCGGAGAGTTCGTTATCGAGATCCGAACGCAGCGTCTCGATGCGCTCGGAAGCCGACTCAAAACGGCGCTGCAGATCACTACCTCGAGCGATGACCTCGGCGCGCTGCACCGAAGAGCCGGGGTTGCGACTAAGGTCTCTAAAGCTGTTGAAAAACTCCGTCATTCCTGACGAAACACCCCAGCTCTCATCGGTGTAAACGACTTCCAGCTGGCGTAGGAAAGTGAGCCTCGAATTGGCTTCGTTTTGGTCGGAAGCGTCTTGATCTAAGCGCCGTTCAACTAAGCTTTGGCCCATACGCTGAATGCTGGTGATGCTCACGCCATTGCCGAGCGAGCCGATATTCGACAGGGTCGCGGGCATTGGCGAATATTGAGCACGCTGGCGAGTATAACCTTTAACCCCCGAATTCGCGAGGTTGTGCCCCACAGTATCGAGCGCCGTACGATGGGCCAGCAGACTGTTCCTACCGATGGTCAGGCTCGTAAATGTACCGCGAACGCCCATTAGATTGTCTCGCAGAGAAACTGGCCGGACGGACGAGCTTTAACGATACCGTAACCGCTCGTGGCACCAAGAACCTGGTTGAGTAAACTCAGACCACTGCGCGCCAACAGACCGTTGCGACGATTAGTTTGCAAAAGCTCGAGCAGCACCTCTTTAGCCGGGGGGTCGCTCTGCAAAGCTTTGAGCAGAACCTCTTTATGTTGCGCTAAAGAAAGCAAAGCCTGCGCATCGCCGTCGCGCAGAGCGACCTCTTCATCGGCCAACAAAGTGGCCAATTGGTCGGCTGAATTCACCGGCTATTCCGTGGCACCGGTTAGTGCGCTAAAGAAAGCACGGTCTTCCATTACCGAGCGCGCTATATCCGCTGGGTTGAGATCGTACTCACCCGTTTGTACCTGCTCACGAAGATTGCTCAGGCGCGCCTCGTCGGCCGCTGTGAGCTCTTTGGTGACCGCTTTAATCGTGCCCTCAAAGCGCTTCGTGCTGATATCCACCCGAGATGCCTGTGCATCTTTGAGCGCCTTCGGAGCATCCTGCCCCTCCTTGCGTTCAATCGCAGACGCCATTTTCGGCACCCCCGTCGACTTACCTAGGGAATCGATACCCATGTTGCCCCCTTTCCTATCGCGGCACCATCCATGGGCCGCGCAGAGTTGTTCAAACCGTACAACGACTCAAACAGTGAGTCGCTTTAGGCCTTTTATTTGGACCCTTGGATCCAGCTGAGGCTTTATCCCCCGCTCAGTCAGTAGAACGGAACTTTTTAACAGAAGGTTTAGGCCTTCAATTAGGGCTTTATTCAGTGTGCCGCGTGGGGTTCGTGGCCGTGCAGTAAGCTCTCGGGGTCCACCGCCTTGCCACCGCGCCTTAATTCGAAATGCAGGTGAGGGCCCGTACTCTGGCCGGTGCTGCCGACGCTACCGAGGAGATCGCCGCGCTTAAGCTTTTGTCCCACCTCAACGTCAATGCTGTCCAAGTGAGCGTAACGCGTGATGCTCCCATCGTGATGGCGCAACTCGACCAGGTTGCCGTAACTGCCTTTGGGCGCCGCAAACAGCACCTCGGCGTCGAGAACGGAACGCACAGGCGTCCCTACGGCTGCCGCAAAATCGACGCCCGCGTGATGCTGATGCTTGCCGGTAATCGGATGCATGCGCAGTCCGAAGCCGCTGCTCTGCT
>JAPKCE010000221.1 GCA_028823075.1 Myxococcota bacterium | reverse complement strand
CCTCTAGTTTGGCTTCACTCGCCAACTCCAAACGCAGCTCCGAGCGTGCCGTGATCATCAACTTGCGGTGTTTTTTGTAGCGCAAACTGAAGCCCAGAGCGTCGCGAGAGCCACTTACTGGAGCCAAGCCCCAAGCGTTCATGCCGCTTTGTAATAAGGGGCTGCCCAAATTGGGCGCTGAAGGCTGACCGACTAGATCCGAGGTACCAACAACGCGCCCAGCGCTACCTCGCTCCGCAGCTTGTCCGGTGACCGGTTGCGGCGAAGACAGTGCAGGCCCACCAGAGAGAACCTGGAAGCGCTCGTAATTCATGGACAAGGTTAGGCCGGACAACAGTTTATAACGACGCCCCAAACCGACCACACCGCTCATGCGATCGCTGCCCAACGCGTGATCCATATGTAATTCGGCGCGGGCGCTCTCGCCAGATTTTTTCTTACGCTCCATTGCACCGAGCACAGTGGTGTTAAAGAAACCGCCATTTTGGTTGGTGAGGCGCTCTTGGACGTATTGCTCCATGCCCGGATGCGGACGACGCACAAGGCTTAGACGAGTCTGATTATCGCCGTTCCAGCGCAGCTCTTCTTCCAGCTCGATAGCAAGCTTTTTATCCACAGCGAAACGCGCCCTAGCGGTGGTTAAGAAACGCGCAAAGGGGTCTTCAAAGCGTAAATCGTCACCGCTAATAATCGCCTTTTGAGCGCCACCAGCGCTCCAACGTTTATCGATGCGATAAAGACCGTCGGCAGCGATAACGTTGGACAAAACATCGGCGCGCGTCCCCTCGGGCGCATCGACATAATTCCACGAATCACCGGTATAACCCAATTGATATTGAGCGCCGGCCGTCCAACGTTTTTCTTTACGTTCAAAGCGCAGAGTAAGCGCCTCACGGTGGATACTGCGGTATTCCCGAACTGCCGGTTCCGGCAACGAAAATTCGCCGAGTGAAAGTGGCGCCGAGACCAAAGAGTAACTCGCATCGTAACGCAGGCTGGCGCGATCACGAGGGTCTAAACGATAACTGCTCAGCAGGCCCCAGCGCGTCTGCCCCTGATCCAAGCTGGCACCACCACCATAAAACCCCGGGGTGGTTTGACGCAGGTAGGTTTCCACAATTGCGTCGTCTTTCTTTGCGCGCTTTAACCATTTTCCTGCCAACATCTTTCCGCCCAAGGACCAAGCGATGCCGGTGCGAGGTGCGCCGGCTGGGTTGAGTTGGGTGGGATACAAGCGACCATTAAAATCGAGAGCCGCTTGAGCAGGGTCTTCGCCCATGCGCTGGTAGCTATTGCCTCCATCGGCACTGGCGTAATGATCACCGTCGATGGCGCGGCTCCAGGCGAATTCAGCTTTCGCTGTATGGCCATCTTTATGAGCGTATTTAGCAAAAGCGCCGGCGGCTTGGAACGCAGAGCCGCCATCAGCACGACCTTCAAAGGCATAAGAGACGCCGCCTTTAACGCCGAGCTTTTTAGATGCTCCATCGACTCGTCCGCCGGCGGCAAAGCTCGCCAAACGTTCGTCGTCACGATGCGTATAAGCGACATGTAAGAACACCGGATGACCGCCTAGATCGGCTGTGCTGACGCCATAAGCAGAGGCCATCTGAGTGCCCGCTGTCGAAGCCAAGGGCTGAGTCAGGATGAGTAAACCTTCGACCGCGTCGATGCGGTAATCCACACCGCGCTGCATGTTGCGCTCAAACAGTAGCAGACCATTCGCCGCGTCTCGTACGACCAAACGCACCTGATCTGATCCCGGAAGAAGGTCGCGATGGCGCAAGCGATAGAAACTCGAACCGGTGCCGCGCAACAGGTTGCTGGCGCTCCGCAGTCCCGCGGCTGTATCGCTCAGATAGAGCTGAGCCTGCACACGCTCCGGCTTCTTCACGTCGCCAAATTTACGATCAAAAAGCAGGTCAAGGCCATAGAAACTACGACTGTATTTTAGCAACTCACGACCGGGCAATGCGGTTTTAAAGTTGGCAAAGCGGAAGCGACTGTCGTCGGCTTTAAGATCTAAGAAAATCGGACCTGCCGCCTGGATTTCTTGGACCTCTTTCGCCTCGTCGCCAAATTCGGGCGGCAAAAGGCGCAAACTCAAATCGTCGCGACTGAATTCTTTAAACTCACCATAGACCCGGTCGGTGTCCAAGTAAGCATTGAGTTCAAGCTTTTTAAAGAAGCTGCTGTCACCGAGGTCCCAGCGCTCTTTAAACCAAACCATGGCACGACCGCCAACCCGTCCATAGGCGCCGATGTCGTAGCTGCGGTCGGCTCGCAAACCCGGGAGTTGAGCGGCGACTGTCTGGTAACCCAAATCAGCGACGGCCATCAAGAACCGGCCGCTCGGTACCACACGCACCTTGCGCCGTACGCGGGCACGATGCCCTTGCGCATCTTCCGCTTCAACGAGCAGTTCTTGCTCACCCTCGGCAAGGGTCAGAGCAGCGCCAAAGCGACCGGAAAGCGGGTGGACCTGAACAGATTTTCCGTTAATGCGAACACGCACACCGGCGAGCACCGAGCCGAAAATACCCAGGTTAGCGGAGCTTAACACAGCGCCTTCAGCCGGCAACTGCACGCGTAGGCTGGTGGCGTCGGTCTCGATCATGGCGGCACCGTCGGCTGTAAGCGCCGGCAACACCAGGACCAGTTCCATCTCCTCGAGTTTCGTTTGGGCCTCGAGGTTAAGCGGCACTTGAGCGGCGCGCCCCGAACCGTCGAGAACTTGAACCATGATCTTACCCGAGGCGTCCGGGAAGAGCTCGCCTTGAAGGGTGCCGTCGCGCTGCGCTAACAAGTCGCCATTGGGGCTGTGAAGGCGAGCTGAAGCATTGCGTAGCGCAGGCAACTCGGGCAGCTCATCACTGCGTAGAAGCAACTCGACACGCCTGTTTTTAGCATGGTCGGCCTGGTTCTTGGCACGCATGATCAGACGGTTTGAGCTGCCCTCACCGCGCAACATAATACGTCCTGCATCGATCCCCTTAGCGACCATCGCATCGCGCAGGGATTCGGCCATCGAACGGCTCATGACCAGGGCCTGGCTGGCGCGCAGGCGCACGTCGACATGCCCTGTTATCTCGATGGAGCCGCTGACACGTGCTGCCAACTTCATAAAACGCTCAAAGTCTCGTTTGCCGTCAGCGGAAAGCTTCATCGCCGGTAACTTACTCTTGCGCTTAAGACTGCCAAAGGGGTCGGCCAGCAGAACACGGAAATCTTCTTGCGGCCGATAGGCTCGGAAATGAATAGGACGAGACAGCCCCACGAAACCGCCCTTACCGCGAGCGATGAGGCGAGCGCTGTAGACGCCCTGTCGTAAGATAAACGCGCCTTGAGCGTTTTTACCGTCCCAATTGAGCACCGGTGGGACAGGGCCTACTCCAGTGATGGTATGGATTTTCCGCCTCAAAGTCGCTTTATCGTTACTGTTTGCCCTGGGTTTATCACTAGCTTCGGCGAACAAACGCAGCTCCCAGCCCTGCATGACCATGTCGCTAGACGTTCCAAAGCACATACCGAGACAGGCTGTTTTGGAAGCCTCCTCGCCAACGACTGCGAGCCCGTTACCATTCGGGTCCAGGGCTACAGCCACCATCATCGGCCGCAAGCGCACCGACAAAGCGCTCAGGTCGATATCCTGATCACCGACGCGAAGGCTGCGCTCACCGCGCAGTTTACCGCTGACCACAACCCCGCTGCCCTGAAGTACTACAGCGCGAGCCGATAGACCGTCCGGATGACGCAGACGCCGCAAAACGCTTCGAGCGCCCGAAGCAAAGACCGCATCAACACGCAGGAAATGCCCCACAGGGACCTTAACCTTGGCTTCGCCAACACCCTGCTTATTCAAAACAACGGCACTGCCGTTGACGATGAGACTAGCCACGGGTTGGACTTCGGGACTCAACGGGGGATGCTCTTTAGAGCGCAGGCGAAAGCGCAGCTCAATGCGCCTATTTAGGCGCGCCATCTTTTCATTTCGCTCCGGCGCCAGTTTACGCAAGTTCCCCATCGCCTGCACGACAAAGCGCTCACGGTCCACGCCGCTAGCGAGCAGTATCCCTTCGAGGGTTCGGGCGCGCCGCTGAGTCCACGCCAAGGCGTTTTTGGCTTTCGCTTTCACTTTCGGTGCACCGTAAACAAACATTTCGACCATGAGGTCTTGTTCCCCGCGCAAACGGGCGAGGCGATCGTTAAACCAGCTGCGCAGACGCGGCGTCGGGGTGGCTCCGTCATCGACGAACAAACGGCCGTTGACCGCATTAATGCGAGTACGCCGCTTACGCTTGTCGGCCCCAGGCAAACCAAAGCCGAGACCGATGGGAATGGCGCGGCTCCAGGCCGTATCGCCGCCAACATCGGTAACGCTCAACAAGGCTTCGTAACGGGCATCTCGCTTGAGTTCAGCGGGAATCTGCCAAACATAGAGTTCGGGTGCGGCACCCTTTCCATCTTGGGTAAACACCTGCTGCCCCGCAGTGTTGACAACGCGCCAACGCCAGCGACTTAGAGGTAAGGGTCCAGAGACGCGAGCATGCAGTTCGACGCTCAACGCCATCGGA
>JAPKCE010000220.1 GCA_028823075.1 Myxococcota bacterium | reverse complement strand
GGCCAATGCCATTGCTCGAGTATCATGAAAATGACCTGACAAGATCTTATGATCATAATATTTGAGCACCAGCCTGGCGTTTCTGTCCGCACACTCGAGCTAAACCATTGAAAAATAAACATCTAGTCGTGGTGGCATCCCCCTTGCGTTTGTATAGGGTGAAGGCTGGCACACCACTTTTTCAATCGAACTCGGGTACACACACACACCTCGCTAGACTTCAACGCTTTGGGCCGGTTTTCCGGTCCTCGGCGTTTTTTGTTAGGCCAGTATTATGCCTACCCGTTTACTGATCTCCACTATCCCCGGCGAGACCCGCGTCGCGCTACTCGAAGATGGTCGTACCGTCGATTTACAGGTCGAGCGCAAACATGAGCGCTCGGGCGTGGGGAATATTTACCTGGGCCGTGTGGTTCGTGTGCTCCCTGGAATGCAGGCTGCTTTTGTAGAAATTGGCTTAGAAAAAGCCGGCTTTCTTTACGTCGGTGATCTCGCTGGTGATTTCGACGAGGAGCAGCAACCGCGCATCGAAGAGGTCATTAAAACGGGTGATACCTTGTTGGTGCAGGTACAAAAGGCGCCGATCTCGACCAAGGGTGCGCGACTTACCTGTCAGATCAGTTTGCCTGGGCGTCATCTGGTGATGATGCCGACGAGCGACCATGTGGGTATTAGTCGTCGTATCGACAGCGAAGAGGAGCGCGAGCGTTTGCGCCTGCTCATCGAGACGCATCGCTCTAGCGCCGGAACCGGGTATATAGCGCGTACAGCCGCTGAGGGCTGCGAAGAGGATGCTCTGCAACGAGATATCGTCTTTTTGGATCGCTTATGGACGGTGATTCGCGAAACCGTAACCCGTTCAGAGGTTCCCGGACTCATCTGGGAAGATCTACCCATGCACCTGCGTATGCTGCGCGACCTGTCCCAAGACGGGGCTCTCGATATTCTTTGCGATGAGCCCTCCCAGGCTGATGAGGTCCAGCAATTTTTGGGTAAATTACGCCCGGGTGGGGTTTATGAGGTTCATCGGTGGCATGGGCGCGAAACCTTGTGGGAGCATTTTGGCGTCGGCGACGAGATGCGTCGTGCGCTGGGGCGAAAGGTTTGGTTAAAGTCCGGCGGCTCGATCATCATCGATCAAGCCGAAGCGCTCACGGCCATAGATATTAACACGGGTTCGTATGTTGGAAAATCCAATCCCGCCGAGACCATTCTTCGTACCAATTTAGAGGCAATTCCCGAGATCGTGCATCAATTGCGCCTGCGCAATCTGGGTGGAATGGTTATTATCGACTTCATCGATATGGAAGCCGAAGAACACCGTTCGCTGGTGACGGAGAGTCTCGAGCAGAGCCTCAAACGCGACCCGGCACGCAGTGACGTTCATGGCATGAGCGGGTTGGGCTTGGTGGAGATCACCCGTAAGCGCGTGCGTGAGAGCTTGGGCAGGCAACTCTCGGAGCCTTGTTTTTATTGCGACGGGCGCGGCGTGTTGCAGAGTCGGCTCACTACCGCCTTCGAGGTTTTCCGCGATTTCGCGGCGCGTAGCGCTGCCACCAGCGAGCCTTGCTTGGTCGCCAATGTTCACCCCGAGGTGCATGATTTAATCCTCGATCAGCTTCCCGAATCTCTGGCCGAGTTGTCCGAGCGTTTGGGTAAAGAGTTGAGGGTCCAGCCCAAGGGCAGTTACCATCTCGAACAGTTTGATGTTTATGCTGGCAAGTGACGAGCCCAGTGCACTAATCACCATGTTTGCGCCGTTGCCTGGCGGTGGAGCGACAGCGCGCTCCTTGTTCTCTCTTGCCCGTTTGCTGCGCCGCCGTATGCAGGTGGACGTGGTAGCACCTCGCCGCCGCGGACAGCGATATACAGAGTCCAACGGTCAAGGGCGCGTTTACCGGGTACCTTTAGGCGGTGTCGACTATGGCGCTGAGGCCGAAGGCCGCTACTTACGAGCTGTTCAGCGCCAGGTGCGCGGACAAGCTTACGATGTTGTCGTCGTGGGAGACCCTTTGAGTGCTCTAGCGGTGCGCCATTCTGGGGTCGCGGGCCTGCATATCGTTTACGCTTTGCGAGAGCTGCGGTCCGCCGAGATTAACGATTATGGTTCGCGTTTACAGCAGGCCTTGGCTTCGGCCGATCGTATACTGGTACCGAGCAGTGCGGCCTTGCGCGAACTTAGCGAATCCGGGCTCGACCCCGCGAATATCGACGTCATGCCGCCGTATTTGGAACTGCGGAGCCTAATCGCTAGCGAGCCCGTACCCGTGCGCAAGCGAATGGTTCTTTTGGGCGCCGATCGCCCAGAACGTTTGGCCAGCGCCGCAGCTCAGTTGCTCGACACCCTGCCGCCCGACTGGACCCTGGTGGTCCTAAGCGATGGTGGGCAGAGCCGCGAAGAGCTGAAGATGCTCGGTGAAGGCTACGATGCCCTGCGTTTGGAGTTGCCGCTGGCTTGGCCAACGCGCCGCCTTGTCACACAGTTGGGAAAGGGCGGAATAGCCGTCTGTTTGGGCCGCGACGAAGCGAGCCAAGCCTTTGACCTTCCTAGCGGTGATAGCCTTCTGGCGCGAGCCTCGGGATTGTATTGTTTAACGCTCACTGAAGAGCGCAAGGCTGCCGATCTGGTCGTCCAGGCTGAGCATATGATCGACCGTGAGCCGCTCGATGTGTTGAGCACCGACAATTGGCCTTCACTCGCTGACCTGTTGGCTCAATGGTTGGGCGCTATGGGTGTTAGCAAGTCGATGGTCGCCACGATGGACAGCCAGGAGCCCACCGGCGCTGACTCCGGTCTCGCTTCAGGAACAGCGACGCGTACGGATTGGGTTGAGACCGATTTGAGCCGCGTTGATTTGAGTAGTGCCAGCCACGAGTTGAGCGCTGCTAGTGAAGTTGTTGGTGACTGATGGAACCTGTTAGCCCTGAGCAGATCCGTCGACTTCGTCGCCGTATCGTGCAAGCCAGCCTGATTCATCCGCCGAGCCTTCGCCAGGCCTATAGCGTGCTTCGCTTCGCTTGCAACCTCGGTCTGTTGAGCCACACGTGGATCGATGGTCAGCGAGCCGAGCTCCCCGGACCTGCCCCTTTGGCCCCCTTCTTCGCCGAACTCGAAGCGCTCGGCGAGCGGGCATTAAAAATCCTAGAACCTGAAGTTGCTTTGGCTATGGCGCAACGTCACCTCGGACTTATTCACGCGGCCGAACGCTGGGCTAAGCGACATTGGAACGCCGCGGCCGTGAACCGCGAAACGGGCGCAGCGAAACTGGCGGTCGCCTTGGGGGGTGGGGGCGGAGCGTCGTACATCGGCCTAGGGGCGGTCGACCTGCTCGATGGGATGGGTATCCACCCGTCCTTACTAGCCGGAGCATCGATGGGCTCTATTCTCTGCGCTTTTCGCGCCCGAGAACTCAATTATCAGGTCGAATCGGTGATCGAGGAGACTTCCGATCTGCGAGCCGATACCGTGATGGGCGTCTCGACGATGAAAAATCATTACTCGATTCCAGCCACTATTCGCCTCACCTTGCAAAGCGCTTTAGGACCATTTTTCCGTAACGACGACGGCTTCGGCATGAAGATCAGCGACATGGCCATTCCCTTGCGCGTTGTGGTCTCGGGTTTGGTCGGCGACCCTCCTCGTGACCTCGATTTTTATCAACATCTTCTGGATCGCAGTTGGACGGGGCGCTCGGTACGCCGCTTGGTGTTTAATTTTACCCGCCTCGCATCCGAGTTTGTTTTCGGGTCAACAGTGCTTAGTACGGTAGCCCTTGGTGCTGACGAGTTGAGCAGTGGTCTGAATGTGGTCGATGCGATCGGGTTTTCGAGTTCGATTCCGGGGGTCATTCACTATGACGTCGAGCGTCATGATGACGACGCCCATGCGCGCATCACCGAGATCATGCATCGACATGGTATCAGTCGAATTCTCGACGGCGGGTTTAGTGAGAATGTACCCGCTCTCACCTGCCGTTCGGCTCTGGCGAGCGGTGTTACAGGTCAGATGCACACCTTGGTACTCGGGCTTGACGGCTTCGCTTCGAATCTGCTGCATCAGCCCTTATGGGTACCGGCTCAACAGTTGCTTCGCGGTCAAATAGGGCGAGCCAAAATGGCGGCCGATCATTGGCATAGCTTTCGCCAGCCGCTGAGCCCACTCAAATTGTTGCCCGGGCAGCATACCATGCGAGCCATTTTACAAGCCGGTCGCGAAGAGTTCGCTACGGTTGCCGCCGAGGTGCAACATGCGCTTGAAGACCCTCGGCCCGATTACCTGGATTTTAAGCGGCGCTTGACACGCGCCTGATGCCTCCCTAAACGCTCGTCCCATCTGTCAAGGATGGAACCCTCATGGCTGTGAACTTTCGCCCGCATTATCGTCGCATCGACGACCTTACCGATAACCTGCTCGCCCTGGTCGAGCCCGAGGGCTACGAACTGCCCGAGCGCATGCAGAAACGCATCTCTCGGCTACGGCAGCAGCTTGAATTAGCCTGGATATTTCACGACTCTGGGCTGGATGGTACGGTTGTCAGCTTTCATGAGATGCAAGCGGCCTTGTCTCGTCGCGTGGTCACC
>JAPKCE010000219.1 GCA_028823075.1 Myxococcota bacterium | reverse complement strand
GGCCAGGCGCGCAGCACACTTCCCGCGACTTTAGAGCTCTCGACAAAGGACGGAGCAGTAACCACCTTGCCATCATGAGTCAGCGCGGTGCCGTCGAATCGGCCGGCCGCAAAGCCCTCGATGCCTTGCAGGTCGATGACTTGAGTGAGGGAGGCGAGTAGCAGGCTGAGCATCATCTCTGTGCTCCTTGAATGAAAATGGGGTGGCTCATTTGGGCTTGTACGGGGCCGCTGGCGGGAGGGAGCATCTGGCTTGCGATAATGAGGCAATTACCGCTGGGGGCATCGACATCGGTTTTCGGCAGCCGCTGCGTCCAAGCGTCGCTAAGCGCTCGGCGCGAGCCATGACTCTGAGTAGCCAGTTCGCGAACCAGGAAAAGACCGCGGCTGTTGCTGCTGGCACGCTCGTTGAGCCAGGGCAATAGCTGCTGGCGCTGGTTCGGAGGTAGGCCATCACCGCAAGCTGTTTCCAGCGCGTCGATGGCGGCGCCCGAGGCGACGATAAAGCGTGCCTCTCCGGGGCTCAAGCCGGCGGGAAGGGGCAGCCGAACGAGTTCTCGTCGCTCGCCGTTTTGGTAGCCGCGCCAGAGCAGGCGCGCCTCGATTTGCGTACCGGCTCGGGGGCGGGGATGAAGAAGCTCCAGACGCCGTAAGCTTTCGACTGAGGTCTTTGGCCGATGCTCGAGTTTGAGTGCTACTCGGCGGATCGAAACGGCTCCGAGCGGGTTGTCGGCGAGGAGCGAGCTCAGGTAGCGGATAGGCTCGACCACCGCGGCGGCGAGCCCGGGATGGTGCGGGTGGGCGACCCATTCATCAATGCGCAGTTTGCCCAGTTCGGTGTCGATGCTGCCACTGAGACGCATGGTTCCGCCGGCTTCAAAGCTGGTGTGTTGGCGCGCCGCTTGGTGAACAACGGTAGCGAGCAGCGAAGGCGTTAAGCGGCGATGGCGCACGACCTGGGCGCGCAAGCTCGGAGCGCCGCTAAGTTGCACCTCTATGGGAATCATCGAGGGGATTGCACCAAGCGTTCCGGCAATGGCAGGGAGACGGTCTTGCGTCATGGTGCCAACGAGTTTGCCCAGCCGCCCGACCTTAAAAGCGTTCGCTGGCGAGGCGATGGTGGTGCTCACCCAGGCGGTCGCCACGGGGATTTGTAGCGCCCCCCAGCCGAACATGGGATGCCCGAAGCCGAGGAACTTACCGTCTTTAACTTCGGTGACGGTGCCCAGAGCGAAGAGGTTGATGTCGCCGTGGGCCAGCACAACTGCCAGCGCTCCGCCGTTGATGAGTCGCTCAGGGGTCGGACCACGGCCGCTACCGCCACCTGCGACGGCGCGAAAGTTTACCGGGCTGAGGGCGTTGAGGCTGGCGATTAACGGCTCGCTGACCTGCGCATCCATACCACTGCTTACCAAGGGGAGGTGGACTTGAGCCAAGGCCGCGCTCGGTCGCGCTGCGCGCGCCTTGCCGATAAAAGCTTGGCGCATAGCGGCGATGGGCGTGATCCCGGCGATCGGCTCTTTACTGAAGCTGCCGATTCGGTAGCCGACGGCGCCGATGAGTTCGCCGTCGCGGTAGACCGGCGAGCCGCTCATGCCGGCAATCACTCCGGTATGTTCGATCTTTGCGCCGTGCAGCCGAACCAGAATAAGCGGCACCCGCGGCCCAATACCCTGAGGCAGGGTGTCGAGTACCGTGGCTGTGAATGCTTCTGGCTTATCACCCGAGAATACGGTGATTCCCTGCAACGGAGTGGCGAGAATTAAGCTGAGCAGTAGCGACGTAAGCATGGTTCAGCCATGGCCTAGCGCGTGCGCGGCTGCAAGCTCTTAGCCGAGCTGGTACTCACCCGCTTCGAGCAGCGGTAGTGAGACCTCGTAAGCCAATGCCGTTAGGTTGAGTTCGCCATCATCGAGCAGCGGCTGAATCATGGTCATGCCCTCACGAGCGCCGATGTCTTTGAGCGTGCGGTTTGACAGACTGCGCGCTGCGTCGATGGTCATGGCCGCGTGAAGGTTGGCCAACTGGCATTGCAGCGCGTTACCGCTTTGTGCTGCTCTGCGTGCCGCTGCATCGACGGTATAAGCCATGATCATCAGATCGGCACAGGCGGTCAGAGCCACCTGCTCGCGCACGATTTTGCGTTCGAACTTGGCTGCAGCCATGCCGCTGACAAAGATGCACAGGCGGCGAAGCTGGGCGCCAATGCGCAGGGCGGGCGCAGCCTCGCCTTGGTAATCGGGCAGGTCGAGTTCGCCACTGGCCAAGCCTTGGGTGACCTTCTGTTGGAAGGCCATCACGCTCATCAGTTTGCCGCGCATGGCGCGGCGCATGAGGGTTCCTGGGATGAGCATGCGGTTAACTTCGTTGGTGCCCTCCCAGATCCGGTTGATGCGGCTGTCGCGGTAGGCGGCTTCGGCAGGGTATTCGGCGATGAAGCCATAACCGCCGTGTAATTGGACGCATTCGTCGACGGTTCGGCTGAGCATCTCGGAGGCGAACACCTTGTTGACCGCACATTCGAGTGCGAACTCTTCGATGGCTTTGATCTTCTTTTCGGCAAAGTCCGGAGCGCTCGAATCTAGACTGTGGATGGCGCGATCGATATCGCCCGAGCAGCGGTATAAAATGGATTCGGCGGCGTAGAGATCGGCCGCTAGGGTGCCGATTTTATGTTTGGTTAAGCGGAAGTCGGCGATGGCGCGACCGAACTGTTTACGTTCTTTAACGTACTTCAGGGCGCCGCCGAGGGCGATTTTGGCACCGCCCACCGAAGCCGCGCCGAGCTTGAGCCTGCCGATGTTGAGAATACCGAAGGCGATGCGATGGCCTTTGCCCTCTTCGCCGAGTTGCTGTGCGCCCGGGATGAAGCATTCTTCAAAGCGCACCGGGGTGGTCGAAGAGCCGCGTACGCCCATCTTATGCTCTTCGGCCTGCGGTTCAATTCCGCCGCCGCTGCGCAGGGCGACAAAACCGGTAAAGTTTCGACCGCCCTCTGCCTGCTCGGGATTGACCTGTGCAAAGACTGTGAAATAATCAGCAAAGCCGCCGTTGGTGATAAACTGCTTGTTGCCGCTCACCGCAAAGCCGCCGTCGACCGACAGGGCTTGCGTGCGTGCCGCCAAGGCGTCTGACCCCGAGCCGGGTTCGGTCAGGCAATAGGCGCCGATCCATTCGCCGCTGGCCGATTTCGGCAGGATCATGCTCTGAGTCTCTTCGTTGC
Organism: Myxococcota bacterium; assembly: GCA_028823075.1. GTDB lineage: Bacteria > Myxococcota > UBA4151 > UBA4151 > UBA4151 > CACGMS01. The sequence goes on along the minus strand of JAPKCE010000219.1, from coordinate 1,374 downwards.
CAAAGAATACGATGGGCAAGGTGCCAATGCCGGTATGCGCCAGGTGGGTGGTCGCAAAGTTAGCGTCCAGGGCGATGTATTCGGCGACAACGCAGGCGGTGGTTAAGTCCAGGCCAAGCCCGCCGAAACGTTCGGGGATCTCGATCCCGAGCAGGCCCATCTCTCCCGCTTCGCCCATGAGCTTGCGCAACAACTCTAGGTCTTTGCCTTCGATCTGCTCTCGATGAGGAACTACCGAGCGCTCCATAAATTCGGTCGTGGCCTGCGCAAACATGCGCTGTTCTTCGCTAAATTGCTCGGGAGTAAAGATCTCGTGATCGAGGGTGTCGACGGGCAGAAAGCCTGCGCCTTGGTCGAAGGGGTTGCTCATTAATTATAGCTCCATATTTAGGCTCAGGGAATAGTGGAGCAGCGGCTCCCACTGTCAAGGTTTGACTGCGAAAAAGTTTGCGCAGTCTGCTCTTCGGCGAGTTCGAGTAGTTTTTCCTTGCTCAGGTCGAGAGCCATAGCTAATGGGCGCACCGCTTCCGCCTCTGAGCGGGTTACCTTTGACACGAGATAGGAGCCGATCATGAACGTCATCGATCAGCTTGAGAAAGAGTACTTGCGGGCGGAGACGCCCACCTTTCGCGCCGGCGACACCCTGATTGTGCACGCTAAGATTCGTGAAGGCACCAAGGAGCGCGTACAGCTCTTCGAAGGTATCTGCATCGCTCGTCACAACGGTGGTACGGGTTCCACCTTTACCGTTCGCAAGATGGCTGCCGACGGTGTTGGCGTTGAGCGTGTCTTCCCGCTGCATTCGCCGCGCGTCGAAAAGATTGAGGTCAAGCGCCTTGGTCGTGTGCGGCGTGCCAAGCTCTACTACCTGCGCGAACTGCGCGGTCGTAAAGCTCGCATCAGCGAGCGAATTATGTCGAAGAAGTAGTAAATACCCAAGTCTTATGGCTATGGACGATAGGCCCCCGGTGTGGGGCCTATCTGCTTTTTTGCGGGGATCAATATGCCTGAATGGTTTGAACTCGAAGTCCAGCCAAACGAGGTCGGCGAACGCCTCGACCGCTTCTTGACGGCACGAATTGCGCAGCTTAGCCGCTCGGCGGTTCAACGTTTGATTCTTGAGGGCGAGGTCAGTGTGGATAAGAACCCCACCAAGCCGCGCCTCAAGCTGCGCAGCGGTCAGCGGGTGGTGTTGCGTTTACCCGACCCCCGACCCCCCGTGCCTCAAGCTCAGGATTTGGACCTTAAGTTTCTCTATCGAGACGATGATCTCGTGGTGGTCAACAAGCCGCCCAATATGGCCGTGCATCCGGCTCCCGGCTGCTTTGACGGAACCTAGGTCAACGGCTTGATCTTTGAGCAGGTTGGCTTGAC
>JAPKCE010000218.1 GCA_028823075.1 Myxococcota bacterium | reverse complement strand
ATGATCGACGATCTCGGCGCGGCAGCGTAGAATTTCGCAATGCGCTCCCGAACTTTTTTTGAGTTGTCGGATGTCGGTAAGTCCCCAGACCTTGTCACCGGCTTCGAATCCGCTCTCAGGTTCTGCTTCGAGCACGACCCCAGCAAAGTCACCGCCGAGGACCTGCGGCGGCTTGAGACCGAAAATGATCCGTAAATCACCGCGTAAGATTTTCCAGTCCACCGGATTGATCGAGCTACCGTGCACTTCGATCAACAACTCGCCGGGCTGCCTTATGGGCTTTTTGATGCGCTGCACTTCGAGCCGGCTTGCATCTCCATAGCCCGTGCATACCGATGCCTTCATGGTGCTCATGAGTTGTCCTCTGCTTGGCGCAAGCGAACCGGGGTGATCATGTTGAGAACGGCCAAAGACTCTCCTCCAGAGTTTGTCCGATGTAATTGGTCGTCAACGGCCATCGAGGCGAATGGACTGAAGAACATGAGGAGAGGCAGCATGTGAGTGAGACTAGTCACAGCGAATGATGCTCGGGTCATCGGCCGGCGCAAGGGTAGCGATATCGGTAAAGACCACATCCGGAATGTCGCTTGGGCTTGGGCGTTCGTCCCAAGCTTCGACAGCAACAGCAAAGTGCGTGAGGGAGCTGCCTTGCGGTAGGGTCCAGGCCAAATCGGCGAGCACGGTGCCGTCGGGTTGTTGTTGCACGACCATCACCCGCGGCACAAACATGCCACTGTCTCGATACGTGTAGTCGTCGGCGGTTCGTTCGTAAGGGTAGGCAAAGCCGTAGTCGCTAAAAAGTTGCTCGACGTTGTTGTCGCCGACCGACGCAAAGGGGCGCAACCGCGGAACTTGGTCGCTTCCTCGGGTGGCGGGCATAGCCCAGCCCAGTTGGTTGTAGGTGCCATCAACGCGGGTTTCCAAGCGTTCATGCGGAGCTTCGCTACTATTAACGCCTTCCCCTAGCGGGTCGACGCATTGACGCCACAGCGGCACGCCGTTTTGCCCGCGTCGCCAGGTGCAGTAATGCGGGCTTGCCCCTCGTATAGGCAGCACGACACTGCTTCGAACTCGCTGCACTAAACCGGGATCACCGGGGCAGCTGTTGCTTTCGTTGGGGCCTTCAACGGTGACGCACTGGGGCTCAATATCTTTGCATAGGGTGTTGCCGTAGCAGCGCAATTGACCGAGCTCTTGCATGCCTTCCATGCCCGAACAAAAACTAAAGTCACGATCGGTGCCAGCAGCGATCCAGGCCTGAACACCAGCGATACCCCGATCCGAATCGGCGCGCACTTGCGCCACCACTTGCGTGGTCCCACCTTGGGTCACAACGCGCGGGCGCTCGGTGTAAACGACGCGCGCCGCTTCTCGATCATCGTAGAAATTGCGATAGCTGATCCATTTGTCCGGGCCATGCACCCAATCTCGTGTGGTCATGCCTTCGGGACCGTTGGGTGGCATCACACTAAAGCCGCCATGATCGGCGTTCATGCGATGGTACAAGCGCCATTGATCGCTTGGTGGTGGTCTTTCTGCCCAAAAGGCATCGTTGGATCCAGCTGGGAAATGAAAGTCAGTACTGGCGTTGTGCCACCACAGCAAACTGTCTGGATTAATGACGTCGAGATGCTGAGCAAAGGACGCGAGTTCCCAGGTTTTAAAGTAACTGTCGCTGGCGGTATTTTGCAGCGCAAAGCCGCGGCTACCTTCAGCGCCTGGAGCGGCTGGCATATTGCCGCTGCTGCAGCCATTGCGGTCGCGGCCTCCACTTTGACACAAGCCCCAATCGCTCATGAAGCGCGCCAGAGTGCCGGTGGGGGATTGCAGGTCAAAGATGTCAAACACGCCACAGACACCCAGTTTTACACGCCGGTCGGCGACCGTTGAAAAGGTACAACCAAAACCGCCCTTGGAGTTACCCGACGTACTAAACTCAAGCAGTTCGGCGCTCTCGCTGAGTTGGCGCTCTTGAAAGCGCTTGAGGTAGGTGATCGCCGAGGAGGTGGCGCGCATGTAGGGCATAGCCGGGTAGAGAGCGAGGACCTCGTCAGGGAGCTCTTCATCACCATAAATCACTGCCATTTTGGCGACCAAAACATTGAGGAAAGTGGTGTAATCGTTGGCATTACCCCAGCCCATGGGTTCGCCGTTACCACCGCAGGATAGACCCGCCGGATTGGCGTTGGTCGGAGCCTCAGCAAGCCCCCATTGTTTGGGGAAAACAACATCACCTAACCACATTGAGACGGCGCCGTTGCGCGCTGAGACATCCCAGGCAGTAGCCCATGTGTCGGTGGTGGAGATGGTATCGTTGCTGCCATCGAGGGCGCCAGACCAACTGTAGCCATCCGCACCGGTTGTAGAGAACTGATTGGGAAAGATCGACGCGCGTTGAGTCCGCAAGGTAGAACGGTCTTGGTTATCGACCGGATAGGCGATCATAAAAGGGTTTAATAAGCGCACTTCACGCAAGGAAGCGACAAACGCTTCGGCTTCGGCTCGGGTTGTTGCACCGGGCTGTCGTGCCTCGGGTGAGGGGCTACATTGGGTGGCACAACCATAAATGTGGTTGCGGTCGGGCTGTCCGCTGCATTCGCCGGGACGTAGGCCTTGCATCACCTCGGCGCCCAGAAATTGGGTGACTTGGCGGACGCTGGGCAAGCGTATGGTTCCCGAGGTCATCACGCCCCAATGCAAGCGCAAGCGCGTGGTTTCTCCGGGGCGTGTTGGGTCGATCGGAAAGTCGACATGATCGGGAAAGTTAGCGGCAGGTTCGCTGAGCGTGCGCACGTGCAGCTCGTCAAAGCTGCGCTCATTTAAAGTAGCTGGCGAGGGGGTGAGACGATCGAGCAATTGCGCGGGTCCGCAATGCTTTTCGCCTAAGCATCCACCAGAGCTTGTGCCGGCGTCGCTGCTGCCAGCGTCGGCGCTTGTACCCGCATCGGCTGGCGGCGCTGTATCGCTCACGGAACCTGCGTCGAGGCCGCTTGAACCGGACCCGCTACAAGCCATGCATAGGGATGCAAGACTTAGAACAACAAACCGAATGGGATAGAGCATGGTGGTGTTCCTTTAGGCATGAGTTCAGGTCGACGAGTAGACTGTCGAGTTTCTCAGTTTAGCTAGCCTACTGACATAGCGGATAAGGTACCTCGTACAGATCGACACAACTTCCTTCACTGCAGAGATAGCCGCGCATGCAACTGCTCGTGCAGGCTTCCCCGACGCCGGGAGCGGCAGTGCATACGTTGTCGTCACACCGACCCGACGCGCAGTACTGCCCGTTGCGACACGATGAGCCTTCAGGGAGTGGCTGCATACAAATGGCTGTATCGGGGTGACAAAAAGAGCCACCAACGCAGGGCCCTGCTTCAGGTTGATCGCTTCCCGGTACCAGGACAGCACACGATGCACCGACCGATGCGCGCGCAACGCACAAACCGATCGAGTCATTGCTGCGCCTGGACCGTGCGCAGACCGAAGCCTCGTCCCGACAAAAGACTCCATTGCCGCCGCATGCTTGGCCGTTTGCTGCGGTGTAGGTCACCTCAACGCAGACTTCGCCAATGCAGGCAAGATCGGCATGGCCATCACACACCCTCTCCCAGGATTCACACGCATCACCAGCATTGAGCGGTTGGGGTTCGGGTTCGGTGACACACAGGCCCTCCTCACAACTCAAATCACGCGCGCATTGGCGGTCTTGGCAAGACTCGCCCAAAGCAGCCCGGACAGGGCCGAGTTCGCAGGTGCCGCAGGCGTCTTCTCCGCGGTCCACACAGTTTATCCGGTCAGAGGGGCCCAAACACTCAAGTTCGGTGATGCACGAATCCCCTTCGGATAGAGTCCCTTCCAAGATCGCACGACAAGCCGACGAACCGTTGGACCACGCCGGACAGGCCACCGTACTGATCCAGTTGAGGCAACTCGCCAGTTCCTCCTCATTCACGCGCACAGTCTGCTCGTTGATAGCCATGCTTAGGCTAGACAAACTCAAGCGTCCTTCTACTGCACATTGAGCGCTCGTAAGGAAGCCCTCGCCATTAGATTGTTCAAGTCGGGACTGACAACGTACCAAGGTTGGGCATTGCGCCTCAACCACCCTCAGCACAAAGCGTTCCCCGGCACTTAGGGGCGGCTCCGAAGGACCCGCATCGCCTGCCCCTGCATCCGAACCGGCATCACTATCTGCCGACGCATCAGGCGTTATGGCGCCAGCATCTGATAAACCAGCATCCGCTCTCGTGTCGGATTGTCCGTCATCGAAACAGCCAAACAAAAGGAAGGGAATAAAGGCAAATCGAATGTGCATGATGGACTCCAGTGCGTCGATGCGGTTTCAGGTGGATGCCTAACCAGGCTAAATCAGCCCTGCAAGTGCTCAAAAAACAGTGCGGACTGCACGGGGTATCTTCGGTTAATCGGGAGCGCGGTGATATGGAGTTTTCATGGCGTCGTACCGGGGTTGAAAAACTCAGCACGAATCCATTAGAGGCATGAAAACAGGATGCATCAACAAAAAATTGGGATGGAACTGTCAGGGTGAAACCCTAGCAGTGGCGGACGGCACGGTCCTCAGGGCAATAAACAAACTCGATC
>JAPKCE010000217.1 GCA_028823075.1 Myxococcota bacterium | reverse complement strand
AGTTTGGTGGCAAGGACGGCGCCATGCTTCTGGACATCATCGAAAAAGGCCTGAAAGCTTACCGCAGCAAGTGATCGTCTTAGCGCCCGCCGGTCGATTGCTGCTGGTCGCTCTGATCGCCGCCGCGGCGTGGTGGTATCCTCCGCAAAACACTTTGCGCTTGGACCTGCTCGTGGGTTTGCGCTGGCTATTGATGCTCAGCTTGGCTCTTGGTTTTTTGACGGTCCCGAAGAAAGCTTTTGCGCTCCTTCTGACCGGCATAGCGCGGACATTTCTGGATATCCGCCGCCTCTTTACGCTGCTTAATAAGTTGTGGAAACCACTGGAACACGGCGTTGTGGTGCTCGCCGCTCTGGTGATGACCACCCTGACTTTCTTGTCGGTGCTGCACCGTAATTTTAACGGGCGCGTCGACGGTACTGGCTTGAACTGGCTTGGCATGGCCGTCGACCCTTCACCGGGCAACGACGCCGCCATGCAGCAGGTGATCATGCTCTGGGCGCTGCTCGTCGTATTGATCATCCTCGCTACCGAGCGCGCCCTGCGCAGTTCACTGGCTCTAGGACCTCGCCTGGGCGCCGGTGTGGGTGTTGCGATAAGCTTTTATACACTGAGTCGTGCCTTTGTTAGCGCCGTGCCCACCAACATCCCCGGCGCCTTGACCATGAGCCTTGGCGCTCTGCTGTATCTCGCGTTTTTTGGTGCTGCCATTGCCGCTGCCAACCGCAAACATCTGGCGGTCGACGCGGTTCGTAAGGGCGTCCCCGATCATCTGCAGCCGCTTTTCGCTTTCCTCGGTCTCGGCCTGGGCGCCATATTCTGCGGCTTCTTGACTTGGATCGGCGTGTTGCAGGTTTGGTCCGATTATTCGCTCTGGGCTGGCGACTCCGCGTTGAAGGTCTACGAGAGCGTGCCAGTTCCTTATTGGACCGTTCGCATCGCCATTCCTATTGGCCTTGGTGTCGCCGCCTTTCGCCTCGCCGGGCATGCCTTGGATGATCTTTGGTATGGGGTCCCCGAAGAAGATGAAAATGCCGCCATCACCTCATCTGGAGTCAAACTGGACCAGGCTGGGCTCGACGCAGCCCTTGCCGAGATTCGCAGTGCCGATGAGGAGGAAGCCGCATGAGCATCCTTCAAAAAGCTCAGGTCGCTTGGGACGAATCGGGTTATATCGGCGGCCAGCAGGTTGCCTTCCCCGAGGCGCCAAAGAAGGCTTCACCGGTAGCCGGCATCGTTGCGGTCGCCGTGCTGCTCATCGCCAACCTTTATGGCCTCGCTTCGGCTAAAGGGGTAGCGGGGACCATGGCGGCGCATGTCGAATTGGTGTTGCTGTTGGTGGTCGCGCTGGCTTTCAGTCGCAAGCCCGCCGCCGCCGCCATCGTCGGGCTTCTTAGTCTGTGGATGTTTCTCAGCCTAGACCCGGCCGTGTTCGTGGTCTTAGGCGCTGCGCTCATCGGCATTTTGCTCGGTTTACCCCTGTTCGCCATCATCGGTGTGGTCACCGTTAGCTGCCTCTTATATCTGAGCGAGGCCGATAAAACTTACGAGACCATGGGGGATTTCACGGAGCTTATCCGTCATATCACCGCCTTGACCGATAAAGAGGTGCTGCTCGCTATCCCCTTCTTTGTGATTTCCGGCGCTATTATGACCGGCGGTGTTATCGCCGAGCGACTCATCGAGTTGGCCAAGGCCTTGGTGGGGTGGATGCCCGGCGGTTTGGCCATCGCTACCGTCGGCGCCTGTATCTTTTTCGCGGCGATCAGCGGTTCATCTCCGGTCACTGTGATCGCCATCGGCTCGATGATGTATCCGGCCCTGGTTAAGTCGGGTTACCGCGAGCCTTTCGCTTTGGGCTTGGTCACGTCGGCCGGTAGTCTGGGTATTCTCATCCCACCTTCCATTCCGATGATCGTTTATTCGATCATGGTCAGCGGCAGCGCAGCCGTGGACCCTCGGGACTTGTTTATCGCCGGTGTTGGTCCTGGGCTGCTCATCGGTGGCCTGCTGTCGCTTTACGGTATCAAAGAGGGGCTGAGCGGCAACAAGCAGCTCGATCCGAAGGTCAAGCGCGGCATGATCGCGATGGGGCTTGGCCTCATTGCTGCGGCCGGCGTTATGGTCGGCGGTGGTACCATGGGCTTAAGCCTAGGCGCTATGTTCGGCGGCGTGGGTCTTGTTGGCTTGGTGGTGTTGGCGCTGGTGCCCATCGACTGGCGCGAACTATGGCAGGTGTCGGTCGAAGGGCTGTGGGCCCTGCTGCTGCCGGTGATCATCCTGGGCGGTATCTACTCGGGGCTGTTCAACGCTACCGAGGCGGCGGCCGTCGCGGTGGTTTATGCGGTGTTGGTCGAGCGCTTTATTTACAGCTCCATGACCTGGACCGAGATGCTCGACCCGCTGCTCGATTCCGTGGTCATGATGGGCGCTTTGCTCATCATCATCGGTATGGCTTTGGGCTTTAATGCTTATCTGGTCGATGCGCAGATTCCCGATCGTGCCGTGGAATGGCTGATGGCTCAGAATATGGGCAAGATCGGCTTTTTGCTGCTGCTCAACCTGTTCTTGCTGGTGGTCGGCGCGCTGATGGACATTCTCAGCGCGATTTTGATCATCGCGCCTTTGCTTGCGCCTATGGCAATTCGCTTGGGTATCGATCCGGTGCATCTTGGCGTGATTTTCATCGTCAACTTGGAGATCGGCTACCTGACGCCGCCGATGGGGCTTAACCTCTTTGTCTCCTCCGGGCTTTTTAATCGCTCGGTCGGGCAGGTGATCAAGGCTACTTTTCCGTTTACCCGCATCATGCTTTTTGGGTTGTTGGTGGTGACTTATGTGCCGGCTTTGAGTTTGGCGCCGGTGGGTTGGCTGAGCGATAAGCCGGCGGTGGTTGTGGATGAACTCGGTGAGGAAGTGCCGGCTGCGGGTGACGCGACTCTGGCTGATATGATGGCTGGGATCGGCATTGATGACGATGACGATGATGACGATGATGAGTTGGACGACGACGGTGGCGGCATTGATGATGACGCTATCGACGATGACGGTGATGTCGACAGCTTGCGGGCGCGCATTGGGGTGCTTGAAGAGGACGTTCGGGCGCTTAAGGGCGAGTAGGGGCGGTTAATTCCGCGACCCTTCAATGGTGTCACTTGGCAGCAATTTCACTGCTAGAATTAGTTCGTTTTGTGAACTCTGCAAGCAGGGCACGAAAAGAACTTATCGACGATTTAAAAGGCGAAAAGGTCGATGCCAAAGTCGATGAGCGTTTGGCTTTCTAAAGTCGAATGAATCCAATAGGCTGATTCTGCAATGTTAGTACATGTTCGGTGCTCGTTTGTGCTTCTTTTGGTGGTCATTGGCTGCAGCGAATGGGTTGCGCCAATTCAAACGAGCGGCACCGATTGCAATTTGGTCTCCGACTGCGTTCCCGGGCAGATCTGTCATCGAGGCGTTTGTCTGCGGTCCACCGCACCTTTTTGTGGTGATGGCCGGCGCAGGGACGACCTGTTGCCCGGCGCGATCGGCTACGAAATCTGTGATGACGGCAACGACAGCGATGTCGATGGCTGCAGCAACCGCTGTGTACCTGCCGTTTGTGGCGACGGCCTGGTGCGAAAAGACATCCCAATCGGCCAGATCGGCGCCGAGGAATGCGACGATGGCAACGTCACCAACACCGATGCGTGCACAGCGAGCTGTCAAAGTGCTCAATGTGGCGATGGCGTTCTTCGCACAGACCTAGAGCAAGATGATACAGCCTATGAGTCCTGTGATGACGGCAACGATGTTGCGACCGATGCATGCACAGATCGCTGTCGGCCTGCGGTGTGTGGCGACGGCATCGTGCGCCAGGATTTGGCTGCAGGCGATCCAGAGTTCGAGGTCTGCGATGACGGTAATCGAGACAACCAAGACGCCTGCACAAATGCGTGTACGGTGGCGCGCTGCGGCGACCGCATTGCCCGCATCGACATCGCATTTGGTGAGGCCGGCTTTGAGGAATGCGACGATGGCGACGACGACGATCTCAATGCCTGTGATAATCAATGCGTTGGCACCTACTGCGGCGACGGCGTGCTGCAACAGGGCGAGGCCTGTGATGATGGTAATCTCGAGGACGGCGACGATTGCAGCGCCGTCTGTGGCGTGGGTGCGGCCGATCTGGTTTCCGCTGGCAAATCGTGGTGTGTCCGAACCGAGGACGGTCGGGTCTATTGTTGGGGCGAAAACGTATACGGCGAAGTCGGCGTGGGTGGGACAAGCCAGCGCGATTGGGCGCATTTAATTGAAGGCTTAAGCGGGGTTGTTGGCATCGCGGGTGGAGGAAGTCGTTTTTGCGCCTGGCTCAGCGACGGCAGCCTGCAATGTTGGGGCCTAAGAGGCTGGGAGCGGTCGCTCGGCCGCCCGGACGATTTGGATACATCCACGCCGGGTCCCATCGACGGGCTTGAAAACGTCACCATGGCGGCTGTGACTTACCTTAACAGTTGTGCTGTGCATGACGGCGGCGATGTTTCTTGTTGGGGATATAACCGCGGAGGCCAGGTAGGAACTGGCGATACCGAATTACAGCAACTGCCCACCTTAGTCGCCGGCATTACCGAGGCGGTTG
>JAPKCE010000216.1 GCA_028823075.1 Myxococcota bacterium | reverse complement strand
TAGCCGCCGCCGGGCTCGGGCATAAACGTTTATGCCCGAGCCCGGCGGCGGCTACAAGATCGGCAGTTATTGCAGTTGCTGAGCTCATCCACCGCTGCTAGATTCGCAGCGGTGGAGTTCGAAATGTTGTGTAGACTTGTAGCAATCGTCGGCATGCTCGCTTTTGGCGCATGTTCGGAGCCGCCGACTTCCGAACCGAGACCCACAACGACCACCGACGCGGGTGGCGGCACGGCGCCTACCGCAAGGCCGAATATTTTGCTGGTCATCGCCGATGATCTCGGAGCCGATGTGGCGCCCTGTATGGCCAGCGACTCCAACCGTTTGCCGATGGCCGGAATCGAGGCGCTTTGCGCCAAAGGCGTCGTCTTTAATACGACCTGGTCAAACCCTACCTGCTCGCCGACTCGCGCTACCATGCTCACGGGGCGATACGGTTTTCGAACGGGTATAGGTCAGCAACTGCTCGGCAACGGCAGCCAGGCTTTGAGCCTACAAGAAACGACCCTGCCGCAGCTTTTGAAATCCGACTTTGGCGTCGCCTACGCCAGCGCGGCCTTCGGAAAGTGGCATCTGGCCAACAGCAGCAATGGCGGCGACGCTCACCCGAACAGCAGCGGCTTCGACGCCTATGCGGGGCTCATGATCGGCGCTCACCGGGACTATTATTCGTGGGCTCGCACGGAAAACGGGCAGACTCAAACGGTCGATGACTACAGCACCACGCGCATCGCCGACGACGCTATATCTTGGCTGGGCGAGCAGGACAAACCCTGGTTTTTATGGCTCGCCTTTACGGCTCCCCATTCGCCTTTTCACGCGCCACCCAACCACCTCCATGCGCAGACAGGCTTGGTGGGTACCGCAGACCATATCAACAGCAACCGCTCGCGTTATTACGCGGCGGCAGCCGAAGCTTTGGACCGAGAAATGAGTCGGGTTTTTCAGGCCATCGGCGAAAACCAGCTCGACAACACATGGATTATCTTTGTCGGCGACAACGGAACACCCGGGCAAGTCATCCCATCACCGGGCACAAGAAGTCGTGCTAAAGGCTCGCTCTACGAAGGCGGAATTCACGTCCCGCTCGTCATCTCAGGGCCGGGAATAAGCGCGCCCGGGCGCAGCGTGGAAGCCCCGGTTAATCTCGTCGATTTATTTGCCACAATCGGGGAGATGGCCGGGCGTGATTCTGAGACGATGAACAGTGACCGTTTGATCGATTCGGTGTCGCTCATGCCCTATCTTCTCGGCGCCGACGCGGCGCCGCAACGGCAATGGGCCTACAGCGAGATTTTTGGGCCGGACATCAACGCCGAGGTCGAAGGCAGAACACTGCGCGACAGCCGCTATAAACTCATCCGCTTCGACAACGGCGAGCGCGCTTTTTATGATTTAGAAAACGATGTTGCCGAAGCCAACGACCTTTTGCCCGCGGGCCTCGGTTCGGCGGCGCAAATTGCTTACGACGCGCTCGATGCGGCGCTTATCGATTTGAGCGGTCGGCCTTAGCCTGGTTCGCAGTTTTCCGCGAAAGCGGCAAAATCCCAGCGCTCCAAAGCAGGCCGTAGGCGAGCAAGAACTGTAACGGCAGCCGCGCCCAAAGCAACCAAGGTTGCCTCGACATCCCCTCGATATACACTTCGCTGACCGCCATATAAATGTTGGCAGGAAAAACCGCGATGAGCAGCGCCACCAAACCCCAGGCAGCAAAGCGCCGGGTCGCTTTGAGGAATAAGCCGAGACCACCAGCGATCTCGAAAAACCCGCTGATCAAAACCAGGGCTAAAGGCCAGGGCAAAAAAGGCGGGACGATCATCAGAAACGGTGCCGGGTCAACGAAATGAGCGACACCGACGGCGACGAAGAAGAGCCCGATAAACGAGCGTAAAATGGTCTGGTTTGACGGTCTAATTGCAGTCATCGCTCACGTGTTCGAAGCGATTGCTACGACCCTTCAGCCAGATATCCAAATCTTGCGTGTTGTTGTCGAGGTTAGCGGCAGCACAAAGGGTAAAGTTATCCTCTGTGGCGCCAGCGCCGCTATGAAGCACATGTTTGGCACAAGCAATGCGCGCCGCCTCAAGCGTCGCAGCACAGCTTGAATGGGCCTTGGCGTCGCACGGCAGGCAGTCCTCTGGCGAAGAGCAATAAGTGTAACGGTTGCCGGACTTGAGCCTCAATGTGCTGGTCTTGATCGACTCGAACCTGCCGAACTCCGCATAGTATTTCAGTTGGCTTTCAAAGGCGGATCGCAAGGTTGTCTTGGCCTCGCTCTGCTTGGCGCGACATCCTAATTTCACGAAATTAGGGACCGCCACCACGGCGAGAAACCCGACGCCCGCGATTAGGATCATCGCGGCGCCAATGCGGCTGCAGACCGCGCGACGCAAAGCGGCGAAGAGCGTACGCACTGGAGGACTCACAATTGTACTCCTTGGGTGAGGACCGACTTTGGCCGCTCAGGCGGGTAAGGGATAGATGGTTTCTCGGGGGGCGGAGCCGCGAAAATTCTAGCCTCGGCCGGGACCCAGGAGGACCCATGAAAAGTCACCCAAACAATACAAAGTGTCAGCCCGACGCTCGGATTACGAGGGCCCCACGAGCCCCTCGAGCGTTTGAGCTAGTTCGATGTGCGGCGCACGTAGATTCGCAACCAACCAAAAGCAGGCGTATAAATGCCGTTCAGGCCGGAGATTGCATAAGCCTGTTCGGGGTTGGCGTCACTACCTTCCAACAGAAACCCTGGGCGCGGCCAAAAATCATTACTATAGTTGGCGCAATTCGCGCTGGTTGTACGGCTAGCAATCGACCAATTCCATTGGTCATTATCGCGCCCGAGATGCATATCACATCCGGACCATGCCTCTTGGGTGGCCGAATAAAAGCCGTTCGTGTCAAAATACCCCGCTCCGAGGCTAGAGTCCCAGGCGTCTTTATTCACCCCGCGATAGATTGGACCGGTTTGGTTGCCGTTCACGAAAAACATGATCTCAAGGCCCTCGCCGTTACCCTCAGCGTCCGTAAACAGCTCCATGGGAACACCAAACCGAGCTTCAGGATCGGAGCTGTTTGCCATCAGCCCGTAAAAGTTCCAGGCATTCCATGTGTCGGTATCGTGGTAGATATTAACCACTTGCGTCCAACCGCCTCCACGGGTGTTCATATTGCAGAGTCCCCGAAAGGCGTTGTCCGTAGTGCCCCCATCTGGATTGAGCCAATACGCGCCGTCCGGTGTCATAGGAAAAGCTGCTCTAAAGGTCTGGCAGTCCCTCACCGCCCCCCCTCGTGAGACGCCGGGTTGCCAACGACAATCCTCATCACAAATGTCTTCGTTGTCGTTGCCATCATCGCAGGCTTCGTAAGCGTTGCCCGAAGGATCGACACCGGCACGCGCAAACCCATCACCACAACGCGCCTCAAGGCACGCGCCCGTACAAGAGTCGGTGTTGCTGATGTTACCGTCATCGCAGGCTTCGTAGTCTTCGTGCGAAACATCGAGACCGGTACGCGCAAACCCATCACCACAACGCGCCTCGATGCACTCGCCCGTACAAGAGTCAGTGTTGCTGCCGTTACCGTCATCGCAGGCCTCGACGCCGGCCTGAGCATGCGCATCACCGCAGGATGCCGCCACACAGTTGTTTAAGCAGGCATCGGTTTGCACTTCATTGCCGTCATCGCAGGCTTCGATGCCGGCCTGAGCATGCGCATCACCGCAGGACGCCGCCACACAGTTGTTTAAGCAGGCATCGGTTTGCACTTCGTTGCCGTCATCGCATTCCTCGCTAAAATCCTCGCGACCATTGCCACACGCTTCGATCAAACAGGCCTCGGAGCAGCCGTCACCTTCATTGACATTGCCATCATCGCATTCCTCGTAGCCAACATCGACTGTGCTCAGATCATGACGCACCAAGCCATCACCGCAAACCGGAACATCGTCGGCCGAAGGCACGCAATACCCAACCACGCAGACCCAACCTTCCCTGCACACATCGTCGGCCGGACAAGCCCCCGCATCGGCAACACTGTAATCGGCCGATAAACAGGCCGAGGCTGAAGCCAGACCAAACAAAACCATTGCGTATTTCACCACAATAACCAGCCTCCAAGAACCAGCACCCCAGCCCCCACGCCCAATGCCGAATTGGCCACCGTCTGCGCTTGATCCAAGCGCTCGAAATCATCGGATTGGCGACCCTCGACCGTATTGAACTGTTGCTGTTCGGAATCGAAATACAACCAACCACCGGCCGCGACGAGCGCTCCTAAAGTAAGCGTTGAGCCACCAAGCCACCACTTGCGCGCTCCCTTCGCTTGAGGGGGCGCATTGGCCGTTGCCTTCTCGGCCGCCGATGCTGCTGGAGCCTGTAACGCCGCAGGTGGGCGGGCCGACACCTCTTCACCCAGTGCACCGAGGATCACCGTGTCGATCGCCGCATGCAAGCCCTCAAGCAGTTCGCCCTCATCGGCATAAATGGTGGTGCGGCGGTCGGCGACGCGCGCTTCGTCCACCTTTAGAATTTTTAAGTTCAGCATGAAGCGACCACCGACCACGCCGACATCGGCACTGAATAAAAGGGGCACGCCAAGCGCACCGCCAAGTTCGGCCAAACAGTTTT
>JAPKCE010000215.1 GCA_028823075.1 Myxococcota bacterium | reverse complement strand
GCGTAGGGCCGACGCAATCGCCGCGGTCCACACAGCGTGCGCCACGGCTATGTGCTGCCACGCGCAGTGCCGACTCCACGCGTCCAGCCGGCCAAACCCGGTCCAACTCTGCGGCCCATTCGGCTTGTAGAGCCAGCGGGTTGTCGGTGTCGCAATCGGCGATGAGTTGGCGCAGGCTTCGCTTTCCATCGCCGCATAAAAGGGGAATAACCTTTTCGGTGAGGGACACGACCTGGCCGCGTTCCGAGCCCGGAATTTTAACCCAAAACACACCATATTCCACCGGGCTCTCGTCCCAGGCTTGCAGCATATAATCCCAGCTTTGCTGGGCGAGCAGCAGGTCCAGCGCGTCGACGCTCGAAACACAATGTACATCTAAACCACTATGTCCGGTGAGCGGCTTGAGCGCCAAAGGCCAACCATGCTCTGCGGCAAACCGGCGCGCCGCTGCCTGGCGTTGCTCCAGGGGCGACGAAGTAGTCAAACTGATAAAGGGCAACACCTGGGCCGCATCAAAACGCCGCAAAAGGTCATCTTTAGGTGCGCAGGGAAGGCCGCCGAAAGGCCATTTGGGGTTGGCGCTTGCGATCAACGCCGGACTTGCCTTGTAACGCCAGCAAAGACGTACAAAATGAGGCAAGAGCATGGTGTAAAACAGTGCTGGCGGGAGGCTCTGCCAGAGCTGGCCCGGGCGCAAGCGGCTGCTCGATTGGCTTCGCCCTTGACCCTCGCTTTTCGGCACCTGTTCTAGGGAGCGACTCACGGCTCGTATTTAACACCTTTGGTGGCGTCATCCGAGTATAAGTTAAGCGTCCAACCCTCGTCGATACATTCGATGGTGTGGATGAAATGGTCATAACCCTCACCCACGCCTTCGTGATAAAACCAATCACCGGCGCTGATCATACGCACCTCGCTTGGCTGCAAAACACCGTTGACCTTTTCATACAAGGTCATGCGATAAAGTCCGCTCAAGGCACGGTACATGACCACAGGGGGATGACCGTGAATGGGCGTAACGCAGTCCAAGCGCCAATGGGCTAACACCGCTTCAAAACCTGCCTCGTCAGGGCTGTGCAGGGCGCCGATCACGGTGCGCCGATAGCATTCGACAACCGGGCATTTGAGATGGTGAGGCAAGAGCGAGAGATCGATGCTGTCCATGCGTTTAGAAATGTTTGCAAAACGCTCGGCGTAGGGCTGGTCGGCTTGCAGCAGAGCGCAAAAGTCACGCCATTCCTGGTCTAATAACCCCGGTTCGTACTGCGATTTGCGCATCGCCGGCGACCCGCTGGGAGTTGAGGCGGTGGCCACGCTCAGGAGCAGCCTTCGCTGGCACAAACCTCTTCGGCGAGCTCTGCGAAGGAAAGGCAAAGAGCCAGGGTTTTCGCCGAGATGATAGCGTTTTTAGACATGATGCCTCCTGATGGTTAGCGACCTTGAGAACGAGCTTAAGGAAAACTTGGCCGATCGACCAGGCTTTCGGGGCAAACAGTGATAATTTCGCGATACTCGCTGGCCTGATTTGGCAAAGGGCCGCGAATGCGCGAGGCCCGTTGGCGCTGGAGGCTAGTCATGACTTACGACGCGCTTGTTCCTAACGCATCACAACTCACTTACGGCTCGTACTTAAAAATTCCCGAACTTCTCGGGCTTCAAGAGCTGCAGAGCAAACCGGCTCAACATGATGAGATGCTTTTTATCATCATCCATCAAGTTTACGAACTGTGGTTCAAACAGATCCGACACGAGGTCTCGGGCATGCTTGAGGTGATCGATGAGGATCGCCACTTGCCCTTTATCAAAAAGCTCAAGCGGGTGAACCGAATCCTCGATGTTCTGGTCCATCAGATCGATATTTTAGAGACCATGACGCCCATCGAATTCGATAAATTCAGGGCGCTTTTGAATCCAGCAAGCGGCTTTCAATCGCATCAGTTTCGAGTGATCGAATACTCCCTGGGTATTCGCGATGACGGCTACTTAAAGTACCATGAGAGCAACCCCACGGCTTATAATGCTATGAAAGCTGCCATCGAGTCGCCCAGCCTGTGGGACGGCGTACTGGCGTTTTTAGACCGCAAACACCTTAATATACCGGCTGAAGTGCTGGCTCGTGATGTAACCAAGCCCTGGGTGATGAGCCTCGAACTCGCCAAGACCTTTGGCGGAGTTTACCGCGATATCGAAAAGCACCCAAACGCCTACGCCATGCTCGAGTCGCTGATGGATTTGGATCAGAAACTGCTGCTTTGGCGCTACCGTCATGTGGCCATGGTCGAGCGCATCATCGGCATCACCCGAGGCACTGGCGGCACGCAGGGAGTTGAGTATCTAAGCTCGACCTTGAGCAAACGCGCCTTTCCCGAGATCTGGGAAGCTCGGCAGTTTGTGATCACCAATGTAGGATGCCCGATGTGAGCGATCGCAAGCTCTTTATCGACGGAAAGTTCTGTCTGGGTAGCGGCGAACGCTTCGCCAACATCAACCCGGCGACAGGAGCCCATTTGGGCTTTGTCGAAGAAGCTAAAGCCGCCGATGTAGGGCGCGCCGTAGCCGCCGCCAAAGCGGCGCTAAGCGGCCCTTGGGGACGCATGCCACAGGCCGAGCGCCTGGCTCTTTTAGGTGCCGCAGCTCAGGGTATATGCGATCGCTTCGACGACTTTTTAGAGGCTGAAGTCGCCGACACCGGCAAGCCGCTATCGTGGGCGCGCAAGGTGGACATCCCTCGCGGCGCCGCCAACCTGCAACTCTTCGCCGATATCACCAGGAACATCGCTAACGAGAGCTACATCACGGACACCCCAGATGGCGGTAAAGCGATCAACTACGCCATGCGCCAACCCTTGGGTGTGGTTGGGGTGATCTGCCCGTGGAACCTACCGCTTTTATTGATGACCTGGAAGGTCGGTCCTGCCCTCGCGGCGGGTAACACCGTGGTGGTCAAACCCTCTGAGGAGACGCCTTCCACGGCAACTCTATTGGCCGAGGTGATGAACGACATTGGCATGCCGCCGGGCGTGTACAACGTGGTGCATGGTTTCGGTCCGGGCTCGGCCGGGCAGGCTTTGGTGCAGCATAAAGATGTCGCCGCCATCACCTTCACCGGCGAGAGCAGTACGGGTATCGCCATCATGAAAGACGCGGCGCCAACTCTGAAACCACTGAGCTTTGAACTGGGCGGTAAAAACCCAGCGATTATTTTTGCTGACGCCGATTTCGATGACGCTGTGGCCGGCACCCTGCGCTCCAGTTTTTCGAACTGCGGGCAAGTCTGTTTATGCTCTGAGCGGGTGTATGTGGAGCGGCCGATTTTCGAGCGCTTTGTGGCTGCCATGAAAGAGGGCGCTGAAAAGCTGCGTTACGGTGCGCCGATGGACGAAGGCACCGAGATGGGCCCGCTGATCTCGGCACAACATCGCGACAAAGTGCTGAGCTATTATCAACTTGCGCGCGACGAGGGCGCCAACGTGGTTTGCGGCGGCGGTGTGCCGCAACTCGACGACGAACTCAGCGGCGGTTCGTGGGTTGAGCCGACCATTATCACCGGGCTTGGTGATGAGGCGCGCTGTGTCCGCGAAGAGATTTTTGGACCCATCTGCCACATCTCGCCTTTTGACTCAGAAGAAGAGGTTATCGGCCGCGCCAACGACACCGAATACGGGCTTTGCGCCGCGGTTTGGACGGGCGATTTAAAGCGTGGACATCGTATGGCGGCGGCTCTCGACTGCGGACTCGTTTGGCTCAATTCCTGGTTCTTACGCGACCTGCGCACCCCCTTCGGCGGCACCGGCGCTTCGGGCATCGGCCGCGAAGGCGGAATTCATTCTGTTAATTTTTACAGCGAGCTAAAAAATGTCTGCGTCAAACTCTAGCGGTGCCGGTACGGCCTTTCGTTTTGATGATCGTCCGGGCGCTTACGCCCATTATCCCCATGCTCGCCGGGTTGGGGATTTGCTGTACGTCTCGGGCATGAGTTGTCGCCAGGTGGACAACAGCCACGCCGGGGTTGAGCTGCATGCCGACGGCAGTTTTAGCGCCGATATCGAAGCCCAAACCGAGGCCTTATTGGAAAACTTAAAAGTGATCGTCGAGCGTTGCGGCGGCAGCATGGACAAGCTGGTAGACCTGACGACTTTTCTGGTCTCGATGGACGATTTTGAAGGGTACAACCGGGTGTACAACCGTTGGTTTGACGCCGATACCGGGCCCTGCCGAACCACGGTGGCGGTGGCTGCGCTGCCGCATCCGCATCTGCTGATCGAGATGAAGGTTGTGGCCGCTATATAACGGATCTTACCCCCATTTTGCACGCCGCTCGTCGGGCGGATAAGCCCGTCGAGCTTCGCACCCTATATGCCTGTCAGCCCCGTCCCAAGCCCCTTGTTCGGCGCAGCCGAACAAGGGTGGGACAGCCTTGCCCCGGGCAGGGCAAGGCAGGGTTTCGGGTTAAGAAAGCTGGAAAAAGCCGCTAACTTCGCAGCTCAGTTCGTTATTGCTGCGGTTCCGTCTGCGTCGCTTGCATCTGCCAGCATAGCCCACATTGCCTGCCCTCCCCGCTCGCCCTGTTTGCATTCAGTTTGCGCAAGACGACCCGCGAGTTTCGAAGCAAAGCTGAGAAACGAGCCGGC